>DMBU01000139.1 GCA_003446015.1 Bacteroidales bacterium
TTACAATAAATCCTAAAGATATTTTATCATGAAAAAAGCAATAAAAATTTTATTAATCATAATTGGAGTTGTTTTAATTGCTCTTGTAGGAATAGTTGGTTATTTCTATGTTTCATATAACAATTATTCTTTTAACGACGGGTTTCAGGTGAATGAAAAAAATCTGTCGTATTATAACGAATCTTATGAAGAAGCACGTAGCGATTTTCTTTTAAAATCAAATGAAATTGCTTTAAAATATCCCGACTCTAGAACGTTTAAAATACCAGTATCGAGCAATGTTGATACAAACTTAAGCATTGATTTCTGTTATATACGAGCTTCACAAAAAACGGATAAGATATTTATTTTAAGTTCAGGAGTGCATGGTGTTGAAGGTCATGTTGGAAGTGCTGTACAGCTTTATTTTATGGACAATTACATCAACGATAGTTTACTGAATAAAACAAATGTTTTACTCATTCATGCCGTAAATCCTTATGGGTTTAAATTCACAAGGCGTGTAACCGAAAATAATGTTGATTTAAATCGAAACAGTGATATTGACAAAGATTTATTCTCAAAAACAAACGAAGGTTATCCAAAGGTTTATGATTTAATAAATCCTGAAGGTAAAGCAAATGCAGGGAGTTTAGCAAATCGATTTTTCTTTATAAAATCCATAGTCGCAATTGCAAAAGAATCAATGCCTGTGTTAAGGCAAGCTGTTTTGCAAGGCCAGTACGAACATCCAACAGGATTGTATTTTGGAGGAAAAGATTTTGAACCCCAGATTAAAGATATGGTAATTAGCATAGATACAATTTGCGACG
Source organism: Bacteroidales bacterium (assembly GCA_003446015.1). Lineage (GTDB taxonomy): Bacteria > Bacteroidota > Bacteroidia > Bacteroidales > UBA12077 > UBA12077. The sequence goes on from DMBU01000139.1 coordinate 813, forward strand.
CATACCAAACAATTTTTGCAATTGATTTACATACGGGTTATGGCGAAAGAGCGAAATTACATTTATTTCCAAACCCCGTAGACGAACCAGTGAAAAAACGTATGGAAGATGTTTTCGAAGGATTTCATATCGATTGGGGCGATTCGGATAAATTCTATACTTATTCTGGAGATTTTGTGACATATATTCAGAAAATCAATAGTGATAAAATTTTTATTCCAATGCTTTTCGAGTATGGAACCATGGATAGTCAAACAACAATAGGTTCCATAAAATCATTACATACCATGATTCTGGAAAATCAGGCTGAACAATATGCTTATAAATCAGAAGAAGATCGTGAGAAAATAAAGTTTGATTTTATGGAGATGTATAATCCTTCATCTGAAGCATGGAGAAGTCATATTATTGATGAAACCAAAATCATTTTCGACAAATCATTAAAGCGATTTACAGAATTGGAATTTTAGTAAACCCGAAAATACAATTTTTTATTGCAGATATTCCGTAATAAGTCAAAATATAATGAATACCAATTCGTTATATGTAAAACTTTAGTGTGTCTCTGAATGAAAAAGACAATCCTGACTATTTTGTTTCTGACATTTTTTGTAGTACTGAGTTTAGCTCAGAAGTATGGATTTGATGCAGGTTTATTTTTTTGTTTAAACGGAATTCATATCGAAGGAGATAATGAAGTACTTTATAATTCTTCAAACGGAATTATTTGGGGAACAGGAGGAATATCTGCTGGTTTAACCGTTAAAAGAAATTTTACTGAAAACTTTTACTGGACGTTTGATTTGCGTTATATCAGAAAAGGAAGTATTTATGAATTTACCAATATTCAGGGTGTTCAGGACTTTGAATCAATAAAATTGGATTATGCTGAATTGCCTATTTCCATTGGATACGAAATAAAGCTGGAAAAACGGAATCTGTATTTTGAATTGGGGGCAGCAATTTCAAAATTGTTAAATTCAGAAAAGCTGGTAAGTGATTATAGCTATGGACAAGATATTTCTTTGTTCGATCAGTTTAAAGATTATGATTATTCTTTTCTTGGCGCATTAAAATTTTCACTAAACAAAAAAGATAATGTCATTTTTGGATTGCGTGTTGAACGTTCATTCCTTTCTATTCATGAAAAGTATCAACTTTATAATTTTGATTACGGAATAGAATTTAGTTATTATTTTTAGTGTTCATATTTATTTGCAACATTTGTATAAAGAATTAAAATATGAATACAGAAAATAACATAGCAGCCAAAGAATTTATCCAAAAAGTTTTTATCGATGAAATAGGTCGGCTTGTTGAGGCTGGATTTTACCATTTTGCTTTTGTAATTATGGCTCAGGGACTGGAAACCTTGGGAAGCTTTTTAGATTCAAAGCCATTGAAAGCCCGTGAACAATCAAAACTTCGTTTTTCGCATGCTATTAATCGCTTAATGCCAAAGCAATATGCTGGCTTGAATAATAATCATCGATTATATGATCAGCTTAGAGCAAGTTTAGCTCATACTTTTACGGTAAGCCTCCAAATTTATTTAACCTCAAAGAGCGATCCTGTTTTAGGGAAGAATCATCTTCAGGAAATTGACAGCAAATTAATTCTGGTGGCAGAAGATTTTTATGAAGATTTCAAAAAAGCATGCGAACGACTTATGGAAGGTATGGAAAAAGGAATCATCCCGGATAAAAAAATAAATGCTGAGTTTTATTATACATTCTAGATGTGAGAATTTGTGAAGGAGCAAAAAACAAACATTTGTTCTGATTATTTCCGAACTGTTTATTACCTTTGCGTCAGAATGAATAAAAAAGAATGATTTGAAAATCATAAATAAACACATTCTGGGTAAACTGATTAGGAAAAACCAAGGAAATTCAAAATTGGTGAAAGCTGTCCATCAATTAATTTCTGAAATTGAAGAAAGTAATTGGAAAACGCCTCAAGATTTAACCGAAAAACGACCCGATGCAGATTGTGTTTATGGTGGTGAATTTTATTTCTTCAATATCAGTATACATAGGACTTTGATTCTTGTTGAGTTTGAAGAAAACGGAGAAGCAACGATTGTTTGGGCAGGTAGTCATGATGATTATGAACTGACTTTTAAAAACAATCGAAATGTAATTAAAAAATGGCTAAGAAATAATAACTGGATTTAAAATATAAAATCATGAAAGACATTCTTGATATAAAAGAGGTTGAAAAAATTGAAAGATTAGAGAATGAGTATGATTTGGAAAAGGCATCACTACTTGAACGAAAATTGCGTTTAATGATAGATGAGAATCCGGATTTGAAACCTATTCGAAAAAAGCTTCGTGATTTGATTAAAGAATACGAAGATAGAGAATGGTCGGATTTTGATAACATAACTGATTCACAAGTAGAGGAGTCTGATAAGGCAGAGGAGATTGTGAGCTATGAACAGAGATTTATCAATAAACGGAAAGATTCAATTAGAAAAAAACTCAAGGAATATGATATGACCCAACAAGATTTAGGTGTTATATTAGGACATCCTAAAACATATATGAGTGAGTTGATAAATGGAGTATCTCAGTTTACACTTAAAGATTTGGTAATTATCCATCGGATTTTAAGAATAAGCCTGGAAATATTGATTCCTACTTTTCTTCAATCAGAAACAAGGGATAAAGTCAGGGAATCGATTAGAAAATTAAATAAACCAAAACTTGGATTGAGAAAGACTAAATTGGTATGATAACTAACTAAATTTAAAAACATGAAAATTCGTAAAAAAGGATATTGGATTTTGTTTCTTCTAACCTTAACTTTCACCTTACTTGCATTGTTTACATTAATACCTTCTGACAGAGCGAGTAAAATTTGTTTATTAGGGTACAAAGCACATTGCACATTCACTCCTGTAAGTACAATTATTTGTGCTATACCCGCAGGAATAACTTGTTTTATTCGCAAACGATTTTTCGTTTCATACAAATAAAACTATTCGAGTTCTTTCATTTCAAAAGGAATATTGACGATGGATTGGTATTCCAATCCTTTTTCTTCGATTAATTTATCGCCGGGTTCGAAATACCAGCTAACTTTTATTTCACTACCTGTTTCTTTTATTTTTGCAAATTCAATAAAAAGCTGGTAAATCATTTTAGCCGATGAGGAATTAAAATATTCGAACCTACAGATCAAATGAGTTGATTTATTTGGATTTTGGATATATCTCTCTATCCAATCAAAAATAGGAGTAAAAAATTTAGTTGAATCTTCCGGTAAGGAATTTCCCGAAATTTCGAATCGATTATTTTTTTGATCGAATAAAACTTCAGGAGTATCTCTTGTTCCTTTAAATTCAATATTTTCAAGCATGAATAGTTATATTAAGCAATTACATTAAAAGATAAAAATGATTTTTGATCATCAATTTTTTGAATAGAGTAATTAATAGGAGAAATAAGCCTGCGGGCAATGTCAATAAGGCCAATTCCTGCTCCGGTATTGTTTGGAATGTTTCGTTCTCTTAATTTGTTAAGATATAGTTCCTTTAGTTCTTTGCCATTGTGACTGTTTACAAAGTCTAACTGCTTTTTAAGGGCATTAATCTCATCATTTTTAATCAGATTACCTGTATTAACAACAAAATAATTATCAGATTTCCCAATAAGAAATATTCCTTCTTTTTTGTCACCTTCCTTTAAACAGTGGCGACTTATATTTTGCAATAACTCAACTAAAATATGAAAGATTTTCTTTTTTGATACAGCATCCTTTTTTTCTCTCTGAAGGTTTTCTTCAATAATTTTAAGTACCGGGAAAATAGCGTCCTGGGAGAAATCTCCTTTATGAATTACAAGAATATTTTCCTGTATCATTTTTTGATGATAACTGATAGCTTCAGCAATCTTAAAGGAACAATCGCCTTGGCAATCACATTCTTCTAAGTTTGATTTTAAGATAATTTGATTATAAAAAAGAGCAAACTTCTCGTCAAAATCATTAAAAACATACTCTAATTTTTGTCCAGATTTACGTGCCATTTCAATTAAGCCTAATCCTGCACCTCCTTTATCCGAGATTTCCTCATTCTCCAGAACTTCTCTGTACAAAGCTTTCAGTTCATCTTTATCAAGACTATTAACTTTTTCAAGCTGACGTTCTAAGTTTTCAATCTTGCTGTTTTCAATTAAATTACCAGAAGTGATATAATAAGTGTCCTGCCAGTTTTTAGTTAGAAAAAACCCTTCATTTGTAGATGCATGAACTTTGCCATCAAGCGACTCGCCATGTCTGACAATATTCTGAAAACATTCGGCCATCAGGAAGGATGCCTTCTTTTTCATCTTAGAAAGAGAGTCGATGTTATCAATGTTATACTCACTTAACTCAATAAGTTTATTGGTGATCTCATCACTAAAATCACCATTATATAACAGACAGAGGTTGTCTTCCTTTATTCGGTCAAAAAACCAAAATGTCGAATTGATATTCATAAACAGCCCGGGTTGGATTACCAAACATTTACTAAAATAAAGGAAAATTTCTGAAAAGCACTAATTTTTACATTGAAATTCTATTTTATTAAAGCAATTTATACAAATTACCGATTTGACGCAACATTTAGTATTTTTGATAGATATTTAATTTTTTACATATAAGGTATGAAAGCAGCAATAATTAATCAATTTGGTGGGCCTAAGGTTTTTGAAATAAGAGATATCGAAAGACCTGAGATTAAAGCCGATCAGATTTTAATAAAAGTAATAACTGTAAGTATTAATCCCATTGATTGGAAGCAACGAAAAGGAAATCATAAATTTATTCTGGGCTCTCCTTTTCCGATTGTATTAGGTTATGATGTTTGCGGTGAAGTTGAGGAAGCTGGAACCGGAATCACTAAATTTAAAAATGGCGATATTGTTTTTGGCGTTTTAGATAATAAATATGGAGGGGCAATGGCAGAATATGCTGTTGGTCATGAGAATTGTTTTTCCATAAAACCAGATAACATTTCAAATGAAGAAGCTGCTGCATTTCCGATGGTTTCTTTAACTTCACTGCAAGCATTGAGAGATACAGTTAATTTAAAACCTGAACAAACCATTTTAATAAATGGCGCTTCCGGAGGTGTAGGACATGTTGCAATTCAAATAGCTAAAATTTTAGGGGCGAGGGTTATAGCCGTGTCCAGCACACAAAGTAAAGATTTTGTTGAACAGTTTAAACCCGATCTTTTTATTGATTATAAAACGCAGGATATTTTAAAACTGGATATGAAAGTAGATATTTTCTTTGATGTAGCTGCGAATTATACTTTCCCAAAAACAAAACACCTCTTAAACCCTGGTGGAGTATACTTAAATTTAGAATATATCAACACATTGAAAAAGATGCCGGTTAATTGGCTACATCAATTATTCTCGAAAGGGAAAAAAGCCAGGTCATTATTAATGAAACATAATAACGCTGACTTAGATTTAATTTCTCAATGGATAATTGAAAATAAACTAAGAATAAGCTTAGATAAAACTTTCACCTTAGAAAAAATTTCTGATGCGCACGAATATGCACAGCAAGGGCACAATAAAGGTAAGAATGTTGTTGTTATTAGTAATTAAACTTTCATTAAATGAATCCTGAACAAAAAGTAAATAATAACATTAACTGGAAAAAAATTATTCTGAAGATCTTTGTGGCCGGAGTATTATTTATCGGAGTTCTTTTATTTACATTAATAATTCTAGTTAAGATCGGAGTCTTTGGATCGTTACCAACTTATGCTGACCTTAGAAAAATTAAAAATAACACAGCAACCAATATTTATTCTGTCGATAATAAGTTGTTGGGACGATTTTATTACCAGAATAGGACAAATGCAAAGCTTAACGACATACCTGATTATCTTATAAAAGCCTTAGTAGCAACCGAAGATGTTCGTTTTTATAAGCACCATGGAATTGATCCCCGAAGTACATTAAGGGTTCTTGTTAAAACAGTTATCTTAATGGACAGGAGATCCGGAGGGGGTAGTACAATAACCCAACAACTTGCAAAGAATTTATTCGGGAGAAGTGATTTGGGAGTATTTACCTATCCTGTTGCCAAAATCAGGGAAATGATATTAGCACGACGAATCGAAAAGCTTTATTCCAAAGATGAGATTTTAGAACTTTATTTAAACACCGTTTCGTTTGGAGAAAATACATATGGAATTGAAACGGCTTCCATCATTTTTTTTAATAAGCAACCTTCCGAACTTAAGATTGAAGAATCAGCCATTTTAGTTGGTTTGTTAAAAGCGAATACGAGCTATAATCCAAGGACAAATAAAGATGCAGCTCTAAAACGTCGGAATATTGTATTAGGTCAAATGCAAAAGTATGGATATCTGAAAAAAGAAGAACTTGATTCTATAAAACAAATTCCTATTTCAATTAAATATCGGAAATTAATTTCAACCGAGGGTCCTGCTCCTTATTTTCGTGAATATCTTCGAAAAGCTTGTGTTAAGATTTTAGAAGACAAGAAAAGACCAGATGGGAGCACATATAATTTATACACAGATGGTTTAAAGATTTACACAACTGTAAATGCACAGATGCAGGAATACTTGGAACTGTCTGTTGAAAATCATTTATCGAAACTACAAGTTCAGTTCGATCAGAATTGGAAAGGTGAAGAGCCATGGATTAAGAATCCAAAATTGGCATTATTGCAGATTGAGCAAAGTCAAGCTTATCAGTCGCTTATTAAAAAAGGATTATCTGTTGATGAGGCTATTGCTAAAATGAAAGTTCCCCGAAAAACTGAAATTTTTACCTGGGATGGACCTAAAGACACTCTGATTTCTCCTTTGGATTCATTGTTGCATCACTTTAGATTGTTGCAAACCGGATCATTAGTTATGAATGGACAAAATGGGGATATATTAGCATGGGTAGGAGGAATAAACTATAAGTATTTTAAATACGATCATATTACTTCAAAAAGGCAAACAGGTTCAACGATTAAACCTGTAATATATGCATCAGCGCTTATACATGGAATTAAACCCTGTGATTTTTTCGAAAACGACAGTGTTGTATATGCCGATTATGATAACTGGACACCACAAAATTCTGACATCGGATATGGAGGCTATTATTCAGTAAAAGGAGCATTAGCTAATTCTGTAAATACCATAAGTGTTAAGCTTTTAATGCAGGCAGGGATAGATTCAACAATTATGCTTGCAAACAAAATGGGAATAAGTTCCTATTTACCTCCGGTTCCCTCAATGGCATTGGGAGCAGGAGAGGTTTCTTTATATGAAATGGTTCAGGCTTATGCCGTTTTTTTAAATAATGGACAGAAGATTGAACCCAGAATAATTCGTCGTATCGAAGATTCAAATGGCAATGTTTTATATTCAGATGAATCTCACCATCCAACAGATACTGTTTTATCAACAGAAATTGCCCAGACTGTTTTGGCAATGATGCAAGGTGTTGTTGATCGTGGGACAGCGAACGGACTCAGATCAATTTGGAAATTTGACAGCGATTTTGTCGGGAAAACAGGAACCACTCAAAACAATACGGATGCCTGGTTTATTGGCATGAGTCCTAAAATCATAGCTGGTGTATGGGTTGGGGGCGATAATCCGGTTGTTAGGTTTAAAACTACTACATATGGGCAAGGAGCATATTCTGCTCTTCCAATTTTTGCCAACTTTTTTCAGAAACTTTATAACGATAATAAATATGCTTATTTAAAAAGTGAAAAATTTACAATTTCAGATTCCATTTTGGCACAACTTAATTGTAATGACTTCGAAGAAGAGGAAGAACCAAGAATTTTCGAATTGTTTAAAAAAGAAGATGAGAATATTGGAGAATTTATTAAAAGAATCTTTAATAGGAAAAGAAGACACAGACAAGATCGAGAAAAAGACATGAACGAATAAAATATCTTTAATGCATTTGTTTGCTTTGTAATTATGCTAAAATATCATAAATTGGTTAAGTGTAGTTTATGAAATAAATCGTGAAACATGGAACGATTTAAGATTTTAATCGTCGAGGATGATCCAATACAAGAGAAAATAATCCAGCATATTTTAGAAAATCTGGATTATAAAATTCAGCTTTTGAAATCGCAAAATGGATTTGATGCCTTAAAAATTGTTGAGAAAGAACTTCCTGACCTGATCCTTACCGATTGGGATATGCCTAAAATGAGTGGTATTGATTTTTGTAAACGGATTCAGACGAATAAAAAATTTAAGGATATTCCGGTTATTATGTGCACTGGAATCAATACTTCATCTGAAAATTTAAAATCAGCATTTGAGTCCGGGGTAGTCGATTTTATTCGCAAACCCCTTGATAAAATGGAACTGGTTTCACGAGTAAAATCAATGTTGAGATTATCAGAATCTTATCAAACAATAAAACGACAAAAAGAAGAAATTGAAGCTGAAAAAGAAAAATCGGATAAATTATTACTAAATATTTTACCTCAAAAGATTGCAAATGATTTAAAGGAGTTTGGAAAAACAGAACCTGAATTATTTAAGGCTGTTACAGTTTTTTACAGTGATATTGTAGATTTTACGGCAAAGACCTTGAAAATTCCACCCGACATTTTATTAAATGAGTTAAATGATCTTATCAAAGGATTTGACGCAATTATGAATAAACATCATTGTGAGAAAATTAAAACGGTGGGTGATGCATATGTTGCTGTTTGTGGCATGCCCAATACAAATCCGAAACATGCGGAAAATATTTTAAATGCAGCCATCGATGCCATCGCTTTTTTAGCTGAAAGAAATAAAAAAAGTAAATATAAATGGGAAGTCCGCCTGGGAATAGATACTGGTGAAGTTATGGGAGGAATTATAGGAACAAGTAAATATATTTATGATATTTTTGGTGATCCTGTAAATACAGCTTCCAGGTTAGAGCATAATTCACAAACTATGAGGATACATGTATCGGAAAGGACCTATAAATTAGTAAAAGATAAATTTGAATTCGAAGAGCAAGCTCCACTTGAAGTTAAAGGAAAAGGGCTCATGAAAATGTATTTTGTGAAATAATATAACATCATAATAAACTCTTTATGGCAAGCAATGCAGAAAAGTTTCTTGATATCTTTAATCTCATCGAGAAACATTTAAAATCAGAATACAATAATGGATATTATATTCCCTTTGGTGATTTGGTAAGAAAAGCTTCTGCCAAAGAAGGAGTCATAAAACGTTTTCGCGAAGATTTATTTGTGTACTCAGATTTGAGAAATGTTATGGTACACAATTCAAGAATAAACGGGCGAATTATTGCAGAACCTTTAGACGATGTTATTGAAAAAATAGAGCTGATTTGGAATCAGATTCAACATCCTGAGAAAGTATCAAAGTTTAAAAAGAAAGTTTATTATTGTTTTTCAGATGATAAATTATTGAAAGCATTGCAATACATGCACGAACATAAAATATCGCAAATCCCCATTCTTGAGAAAGGAGAGATTATAGATATTTTAAATGCAAACCACATTACTGATTGGCTGGCCGCAAAAGAAACCGTTTCGCCAGCCAGAACAAGTATTAGCGAAGTTTTACAAAATGCTACACGAAATAAAAACTTTGAAATTATTTCAGGGAATATGTCAGTCTTCGATGCGGCTGAGATTTATAAAAATTCCTACATGAAACCACCGGTTAACTGGTATTATGATGCGTTGATTATAACTCCTACAGGAAAGGCTAATGACCAGATGGCAGGAATCATCGTTCTAAAGGACATTGCTGAATACATTAGTACTTGATAAAGCTTATTAATTAGTCATTGAGAGGGAACCGAAGCAATCCAATAGTACATTGAGCAGATTGCTTCAGTTGTATTCTTCTTCGCAATAATCCTTAAAAAATCATTCCCCAAAAACAATACATATACAAGCAAGCAGATATTACAGAATCAATAATAATTAGATTGGATTTTAAAATTGCTTTTTTGTACAATACATAGGAGGTTGCAAATCTCATTAGTAGTTGTATTAGGAAAAAGGAAAATATCTGTAATCCATACTTATTATAGGATTTGGCACTCTCTAAGTTGAACCGGACTATCTCAGAAAAACTTCTCGATAATCCCTCACTTTTACAGGGATGCCCATCAATATTGGCACAAGCAGATTTTATGGGATGATTATCTTTTTCGGCACAAAAAATGCCGGAATAAATAAATATTAGCATAATTATTCCGGCAAATGATAAATTAATAATATGGTAAGGTTCTTTTAAAATAGAATCAATTTTATTTTTCATCCTTTTCTTTATCCACGTCGTCTGCTACCTTTTCAACTTCTTCAGAGAATTCTTTAAGTGCTTTACTTGCAGCTTTTGCGGCTTCCTGCATTGAATCGTCGGATATTTCTTCAATTTGTCCTTCAAGTTCTTCCATTGCTTTTTCAAGGTCTTTCATGTCTTCATCGTCAAGTTCCTCGTCAATAGCTTTCTGAATTTCTTTTCCAAATTTCTCAATTTGTGTTGGAGCATTACGAAGCATATACATTTGCCATGCTGCAATTGAAGTTCCCATAATTGAAAGGATTAGGGCTGCAATAAGAATTCCTTTTGGGGCATTTGCTTTATTTGCCTGAGAAAAGCCAATTGCACTAAAGACAATCGCGATAATACCGGGGATCAATGCCCACATCCCCAGACAAGGGATAAATGAAATAATTAAAGCTATAATTCCTAGTACAAGACCTGCAATACCTAAACCTTGGCCTGCGTTAGATCTGATATTTTCTTCCATGTTTTTGAGTTTATAAGATTGATTTATCAAATATATTAAAATGACGTGTCTTCTGCAAAAGATGCTGCATACTTATTCAGTTGAAATGATCTTAAATAAGTCTTTTTCAAGACTTTCGCTGGGTGTTTCAATAATGCGACCTATTTCAGCTCCATCTCGATAAAATATAAAGGTTGGAACTAACTCAATGTTTAGTTTTTCAAGCATTAACCCTTCAGCTTTTTTCTTGATGTTTACTCCAATAGCTGTAGTGTTATCCAAATCATAGCTTAAATACTCAAGAATCTTAACAAACCTTGGTGTCTCTCTTTGACTATCACTGCACCATGTACCAATAACGATAGTGATGGTTGTGTTTTGTAAAAGATTTGTTTTAATTTCATCCAAGGTTTTTGTATCGACAGAATATTCCTGATATTCTGTTTCGTACCATACATTATGTGGAGGATACTGTAACTGAATAAGTTTAAAATAACCAATTATGGTATCAAGTCTAGGGATCATTAAAGTCTCTTTTTTAATATCAGAGGCCTGTATAACAACCATTGATAAAAGGAAAATGTAGAATAGGAGAATGAATTTTTTCATAATCTAATTGATTTAAAGTTTTATGCAATATATTTAAAACTATTTTACAAATAAAGAGTTTTAATGATTTATATTCCAGAATAACCAGATGGATAAAATTTTATCGGAAAGAAGATCAAAAATCAATTTTAGATCTTTTTTATGGCATGCCATATTTCTTGCATTAGCAAGCAATTTTATGGATGTTGACACCATAATTCCTGCCATGCTTATACAATCAGGAGGAACTCCGTTTCATCTTGGTATTTTAACTGCCATATTACTTGGAGGATCAAGTTTCTTTCAGTTGTTTTTTGCAAGTTATTTATCTAATAAATCATATAAAAAAAAGTATTTGTTAACGGCAATTAACATGAGAATAATTTCTCTAGTTGCATTAGCAATCTTATTTTATTTTTCTCCAAATTTTAAATCCGACCTGTTAATTCTTTTTATTTTCGTTATTATTTCAATTTTTGCTATAAGTGGTTCCTTTGCCAATATATCTTACATGGATATTTTTGGAAAATCGGTAAAACCTGAAAAACGCAAAAAGTTTTTTACCTTAAAAGAATCAATAACGAGTATTGGAGTTTTTCTTTCTGCTCTTATTGTGCGTGAATTATTAAAGAGATTTGAATTTCCTGCAAACTACAGCCTGCTCTTTTTTATTGCAGCAATGCTGTTACTAATAGCATCCTGGGGCTTTTGGCAGATTAAAGAGGTCAGATCAGAAATAAAACTAAACAAAGGATTCTTAGATTTTTTTAAACGGATTCCCGGCGAAATCAGAGCAAATCCAAATTTAAAATATTACTTATTATTAATTAACTCGTTGGGTTTAGCGCTAAGTTTACTTCCTTTTTTAATTTTACTTGCCAAAGAAAACTTTGAATTAACAGATAAAATGGTGGGGAACTTTCTAGTTTTCAGAATTACAGGAATGGTTCTATCCGGATTAATATTTTATCGCCTGTCAAGTAAAATTAATTATAAAACGATGGTTCAGGTTGCTTCTGTAGTTGGGGCATTAATTCCAATAATTAGCTTGTTTTTAATTCAATATGAGTTTTACTACCAGTTCTTGTTTCTCTTTACAGGATTTTTTGTTTCCGTTTACAAGATTTCGAAAAATGGTATTTTGATTGAAATATCAACAATTAAAAACAGGGCTGTTTATACAGGCATTTCAGGAGCAGGGGATATTGTTTCAATGATTTTCCCTTTAATGGCAGGAGCCCTTGTATCTGTTTTGGGATTTCATTTTGTTTTCATCCTGGTGTCTTCAGTTGTGTTTTTAGGATTTTTTATTTCACGAAAACTGGATTGCTCTTCTTCATTATCTCATAAGGCTTAGATTACTTATAATATAAGGTTCTAAAGAAACAAATATTAGATTTTGGATAGTTAAAAAAAGTTAAAAAATTGTAACAACTATATCTTTTAGTTTGAAAACTAAAACATTTAGTTTATGTTTGTGATATGAAGGAATTAACCAAAGCAGAAGAACAGGTAATGGAATATCTTTGGAAGCTTGATAAAGCTTTTGTTAAAGATATTTTAGATCAGTTTCCGGAACCACGGCCGGCTTATAATACGGTTTCAACTATTGTAAGAATTTTAGAAAAGAAAGGAATGGTTGGGTATTATGCATATGGTAAAACTCATCAATATTATCCTTTAGTTACTCCAGCCGGATATCGAAAAGGGAGATTTAAAGATGTGTTAAGCAAACATTTTAACAATTCATATAAAAAATTTGCGTCATTCTTTGCAAGAGAGGAGGATGTTTCGATAGCCGATTTGGAAGAAATGAAAAAAATCGTAGAAGAGGAAATTAAGAAACGAAAGGCACAGGAATAAATGGTGAACTTTAATCTTATAAATATTCTAGAGGCATCTGTTATGATGGCTATTCTTTATCTGTTTTATATGGGTTTTCTTAAAAAGGAAACTTTCTTTAACATGAATAGATGGTATTTATTAAGTTCATTATTGCTGACAGTAACTATACCTTTTCTTAATTTTTCAGTTCATTTTTTAAATTATCCCGAAACTACCAGCAGTTTTATACATAAACTGTCTGGTTTTAAGCAGGGTTATAATGAGTTAAATGCCGTAATTATATATGCATATTCAGGGAAGTTAACCTGGAGTATAATAAAAGATTACATAAGCCTGGTTTATTTAACAGGAATATTAATCTCGTTGGGATTTTTTGTATTTGGTCTTTTAAAGATAATTATCCTCATAATGAGGAGTCACTCTAAAAAACTTGGCAAATATAAAATTGTTGAAACTTCAGAATCCATATATCCTTTCTCCCTTTTTAAGTGGATTATTATAAATCCTGAAAAGTATTCATCTGATGATATTGAGCAAATTATTGCTCATGAAAAGATGCATGCCTTTCAGTTACATTCTTTTGATCTGATCTTTATTGAAGTCCTTGTTATTCTATTTTGGTTTAATCCTTTCATCTATTGGTACCGAAAATCGATCAGAGAAATCCATGAATACCTGGCCGATCGGGCTGTCGTGGAAAATGGCTATGATCGAATAGATTATCAGCAATTATTGTTAAGCCAGGTTTCAGGCAATCGATTAATCGGATTGTCCAGTAGGTTTTGTTATTCACTATCTAAAAACCGATTAAAAATGTTAACCATGATGAAATCAAAAAATATTTCGAAAATTAAAATTGCTTTGGCAATACCATTAATTGTTATTGCAATTTTTATGTTTGCTAACCCTGTTGAATTTGTAAAAGCTTCTGGAAATGCAAAAGAAAAAACTCAGATTGCACAAATACAAGACACTTCTGCATCTTATTCCCAAAAGACAATAAAAGAAGAAAAATTTGAAGGTGACGTCTATTTTAATGCTGATGTAATGCCAACTTTTCAAGGAACAGATTCGGATTCGTTTAGATTATTTATTCAGGAAAATTTAAGGTATCCTGAAGAAGCGCAGAAAAATAAAATTGAAGGAAGAGTTTTTGTCCAATTCGATATTGACGAAGAAGGCAACCTTACAAATGCTATGATAGTACGCGGAGTTCATCCATCTCTTGATAAGGAGGCTCTTCGGGTTACAAACCTTTCTCCTAAGTGGCAACCTGCAATGGATAAAGGCGAAAAAGTAAGAATTAGATTTACTTTTCCAATTGTCTTTAAGATGAATTAAATCTAAATTTAATAATGAGGTGTCCAAAAAGCCTTTGTGGAACTTTGTGCTTCCTTTGGGTAACTTTGTGGTATAAGTACAAAGCGTTGTTACACAGAGTTTCACGAAGAAGACGCAAAGTTCCGCTAAGTAAAAAAATTAGCAGTTTCTCAATTTTCAATACTTTTTGTACAGCTCCAATTTTTATTTTTCTATGAAAAAAGCATTCTTCCTTTTGTTGGGAACTTTACTTTGTTTTACAAGTTATTCTCAGAATCAGAATTCAGTTCAGAAACTTGAATTAAAAGTAGTAAAAGGCCAATACGATTCTGCAATTCATATTGCAAGTGAGCTTTTAGAAAGTGATTCATTAAATTGGACATTAAATTATTACCTGGGCAATTCATATCAGGCGAAGTACAATTATTTCGAAGCTTTAAAAGCATTTGAGAAAGCTAATTTATTGGATACTGCAAATTATATTATTGAAAATGCTTTAGCTGGTATTTATGAGATTATTGGGAAAGATGAACAAGCTATTGACCTTTATTATAATCAGTATTTGCGTGACACAACGAAAATTGAACCTATTGTTAATCTTGCAAATATTTTCAGAAATACGAGAGAATATGGCTCTGCAATTCATTATTATCAGAAAGCATCAGCAATTGATCCTGAGAATTTTTATTATTACAAGCAACAAGGCTTTTGTATTAGTAAAATAAATATGCCTGTACCTGCAATTTTTGCTTATGAAATGGCACTGATGCTTAATCCTTACGACCTAAATGTATATGTTCAGCTGGCAAATATTCAGAATAGCGAAAGATATTTTAAGGATGCTATTCGTACGTGCAAAAAAGGTCTTTTAAATTATCCCAATGAAAACCAATTAATGAAAATTAGAGCCTATGCTTACTACTTAAACAGAGATTTTGACTCATCTATAATAGAGTTTAATAAAATATTAGAATTCGGAGACACATCATTTTTTAATTTAAAATATAGGGGATTGGCACATTTTGAGAAAAAGGAATTTAAAGAAGCTATTGTAGATTTGAAAATGGCGTATGAGCTTAATGATGAGGATGCTGAACTTTGCTTTTTTCTTGGAAGTGCTTTAGGACGATCAGATGAAAATAAAGAAGGGATGGAGTTTTTGGATAAATCAGTTAAAATTCTTATGCCATCGCCTGTTGAGTTATCTAATATTTACTCAGAGATGGCTTATATTTTTTTAAATCAAGAGAAATATGAATTGTCGCTTGAACATCTGAAACTGGCATACAGAAATAATGCAACACCTATGCTTTCATTTAAAATGGCTCAATTGTATGATTATTACTTAAAAAATAAAAAACTTGCGATTGATTGTTATGAAGGTTATTTAACTATGGTTAATGTTGCAGATTCAACTCTTGAAGCAAATAGATTAACGAATGCATTTCTGGAAAATCCTGTGGCATCTGAGTATGCAAACGAACGAATAAAGGTTTTAAAAGAAGAGCTGTTTTTTGAAGAAGGCTTAAAATAAAAAAGGATTGTTTTGTACAATCCTTTTTTTCAGTTTTTCTTATTCTTTGGTCTCCTTTTTGGTTTTAGGAGCTGCTGGTTTTTTAGGACTAGCTTTTGGTTTTGATACCTTTGTTTCTTTAGTTTCTACCTCGCCTGCCGCACGGACAGGTTTTGGTTTTGCTTCTGGTTTAACTTTAGCAACCACTTTTTTAGGCTGAACTTTGGAAGATTTATTCTTTTTTTGTCGTCTTTTTCCGGAACTTCCATTAACTATTTTACCTCTTCGGGTTTTTTTATCACCTTTACCCATATGCGTATTTTTTAGTTTTTGTTTGTGTTCCTTCAAAGATATAAAGAATCAGTTAAACAATGAAATAAAGAACTAATTAAAAAAGAAGCCGGTTAAAAACCGGCTTCAAATCAATATAATGTTCAAATAATTTTATGCAAAGAATCCTAAAGCAACAGTTAAACCTGCCATAACAACAGAAACCATTGTCATAAGTTTAATAAGAATATTTAATGATGGTCCAGAAGTATCTTTAAATGGATCACCTACAGTATCTCCAACCACACTAGCTTTGTGTGTTTCGCTTCCTTTACCACCGTAATTTCCTTTTTCGACATATTTTTTAGCATTGTCCCAGGCACCACCGGCATTGTTTAACATACTGGCTAATGTAAATCCTGTAACCAAACCACCTGCTAATAATCCAACTACTCCGGCAACACCTAAAACTACGCCTACAATAATTGGAACAGCGATTGCTAATAATGAAGGAACTAACATTTCTCTTTGAGCACCTTTTGTTGAAATTTCAACACAACGCGCATAATCAGGTTTTCCTGATCCATCCATAATACCAACAATAGTTTTAAACTGACGACGAACTTCGTCAACCATTGCTCCGGCTGCACGACCTACAGCTTTCATAGTCATGGCACTAAATACAAATGCCATCATTGAACCTAAGAATAATCCACCTAATAACATTGGATTAAATATTGAAAGATCATAAGCAAATACGAAATCTTTAATGTTAGCACTTGCTAATTCAACAGCTTTTTGTCCTTGTTCAACAACAGGGGCATGGTCTGTATAAAATAATGTATCTCCAACTTGTTTAAACCCGTCAACACTTTTATCTGCTAACTTACCTAACCATAGTCGAACTTCTTCCATATAAGCAGCTAATAAAGCCATCGCTGTTAAAGCAGCAGAACCAATAGCAAATCCTTTACCGGTAGCAGCAGTTGTATTTCCAAGCATATCTAAAGCATCAGTACGTTCTCTAACTTCTTTTGGAAGCTTCGACATCTCAGCATTTCCTCCTGCATTATCAGCAATTGGACCAAAGGCATCAGTAGCTAAAGTAATACCCAAAGTTGAAAGCATACCTACAGCGGCAAAACCTATACCATAAACACCCATTGAGAAATTGCTAAATCCACCAGCAAATCCATAAGCTCCAATAATTCCTAATACAATAGTTACTACAGGAATCCAGGTAGAATACATACCTATTGCAATTCCATCGATAATAGTTGTTGCAGGACCTTGTTGTGCCTGTCTTGCAATACCTTTTGTGGGAGCATATTCGTCAGAAGTAAAATATTCTGTTCCCTGTCCAATAATAACACCTGCCGCTAAACCTGTTGTTACAGCTCCAAAAATCCCCCAGCTAATCCAACCAATATATGCTAATATAGCAACTGCAATTAATATGAACACTGAACTACCCCCTGTACCTAACAACAGGGCTCGTAATAAAGTTTTTTGAGTAGCAGATTCTTTTGTGCGAACCATAAAAATACCCAATATCGAAAGAAGAATTCCTAATGCAGCAACAATCATAGGAGCAATTACAGCTTTTGTAGGATCAATTCCTGCAACAAATGGAAGTGCAGCTCCTAACGCAGCAGTAGCTAAGATAGAACCAGCATACGATTCATACAAGTCAGCACCCATACCTGCAACATCACCTACGTTATCACCTACGTTATCAGCAATAGTAGCTGGGTTACGTGGATCGTCTTCTGGAATACCAGCTTCAACTTTACCAACTAAGTCAGCTCCAACATCAGCAGCTTTTGTAAAAATACCTCCACCAACACGGGCAAATAGAGCCTGAGTAGATGCACCCATACCAAATGTTAACATGGTAGCTGTAATTTCAATCAGTTTTTCATGATCAGTAGTACCTGTATGAACAAATGTTAAACCAAACATATGCATACCATTTTGCATGTGTTCTGTTGTATATACTAGTTTATTTAAAATCCACCACCAAAGACTAATGTCTAATAATCCAAATCCAACAACAACAAGACCCATAACAGCACCACTTCTGAACGCAATTTTTAGACCTTTATTTAATGATTCTGAAGCACCTTGAGCAGTTCTGGCAGATGCATAAGTTGCTGTACGCATACCCAGGTAACCACATAAACCAGAGAAAAAACCTCCGGTTAAGAAAGCTACTGGTACAAACGGATTTTGTACACCAAAATAAGCCAACATTAAAAGGATAAAGAATAATACAATAAATACCATTCCTACCACTTTATATTGTCTGTTTAAATAAGCCATTGCACCTTCGCGTACGTGTTGCGCAATTTCTTTCATTTTATCTGTTCCTTCAGAGTTCTTCATCATATTCTTGAAAAAGAACCAGGCAAAAATCAGTGCTAAGACTGATGCGAAAGGAATTAACCAAAAAATTGTTCCCATTTTTAATTCAATTTTAATTAGTAATTATTATTTATTCTTGTTTTTTAAAGTTAAGAATATTAATTCTTTTAGGTTTAATATTTTAAGTGTTTGTTTTCCCTTTTTTAAAAGGATTCAAAAATAAATATAAAATTCTGTTGTACAACATATATTCAAAATATTTGTTCGCTTTCGTAACTTTTTTTTATTTGTTATTGAAATGTTTACTAATTTTGTTAACTGGTGGAGAAGTTTTTTAATTCTGGATGGTCATTCAGAAGTAAATTAGCGACTCCCTTTTTTATTTCAGGTTTTTTCTAAGACAGATTTCTTTCAGATAATTTCGAAATTTTCATAAAAATGAATTAGTTTTAGATGATCTATTTCAAAACCTGAATTATGAAAGCTCGCTTTTTTTTACCTCTCGTTTATCTATGCTTATTAAGCTATTCGGCCGGTGCTTCAAGAAATAATTTTCCAATAAAAGATGGAATTATTGATCTTGAATTAACCAATATTAATGATTCTAAAAGTATAAAGCTTCAAGGTGATTGGGAATTTTATTGGAATCAGCTGTTAGAACCAAAGGACTTCGATGAAAATCAACATAAATTAACTCCACTATTTGAAAAAGTTCCAAAATCATGGACAGCTTATAAAATTGATAGTACAAAGCTTCCAAATAAAGGATTTGCAACGTACAGACTTATTATCAATAAAAAAGCAGATTCATCTGAAACCATATACGGTTTAAAAATTTCGACGGTCTTTTCAAATTATAAATTGTGGGTAAATGGAAATTTTCTCACAGAGGTTGGTAAAGTTGCAAATACAGAAGACCTTTCAATTCCAAAATTCACCTATAAGGACATCCCGTTTATTCTTGATCCTGAGAAAGATGATACCCGGAAAATCGAAATAGTGATACAAGTATCAAATTTTTCGCATCAACGTGCAGGATTGCAGAAACCCATATATTTTAGCACGTTTGAAAACCTAAAATCCGAATCACGTTGGATGGATATCTTAAACCTGATTATTATTGGAATAATCCTGGTTATTGGTGTTAACCACCTAAATATGTACCTGTTCCGAAGAAATGATATCTCAAATTTATATTTTAGTATTGTATGTATTGTGATGATATTGCGCAATATCACAACTGCAGATAGAATTATTACCTATTTTATTCCAAATATAAATTGGGAGCTGTTGGTGAAACTCGACAACTTCTCTGGGTTTGGAACTATTCCATTGTTTGCTTTATTTATATACAGCTTATTTAAAGTTGATTTTCCAAAGCTAATGTTCAAAACAATACTTGTTATAGGAATATTGGTGACTTTACTTGTGTTTGCTACTCCGGCTAATTTCTATGGTAAGTTTCGAATGATCTTCGAGATTTATATTTTAATTTTTGGCCTTTATTTAACATTTGGAGTTCTTCTTAGATCGGCACTTAGGAAAAGGCCAACAGCCTTATATACTTTCTTAGGAATGTTTATTTTGTATTCAACAGCTATCAATGATGTTTTAAGTAGTATGGGCGTAATACAAAGTGCGTATGTTGCTCCTTATGGTTTGGTTGCATTTATGTTAATTCAATCGATAACAATTACATTTAAATCGGCAAAAGCAATTAACCAAAACGAGGAATTAAGCTCTCAGTTAAAACTCGAAAAGGAAAATCTTGAAAGGAATATTAATGAAAGAACTCAGGAGTTAAGGTCGCAACATGATTTGCTAATTCAACACCAGGAAAAGGAGAAACAGGAAAGATGGGTAAATAATGGAGTTGCCATTATTAATGATATTCTTGCTGACAATAAGGACGATTTTAAAGCTCTTGGATCGAAAGTTTTATCGGAGCTAATTAAATATGTGAAAGGCGCATCGGGGGTATTGTACATGTTAAATACCGAGGATGAAAACGACCAGTTCCTGGAATTAATAGCCGATTATGGTTGCAGTAACGATATTCGCAAAGACAAAGCAAAAATTCATACTACAACTGGTAATTTAGGAGTAGCTTATTCCGAGAACAGATTTATGGTTATTAATGATGTGCCTGAGAATTACATTAAAATTGAATCGGGACTGGGTACTGCTAAACCAGAGGCCTTACTGATTGTTCCTCTTAGTATTGATGAAAAAGTATTTGGTATTATTGAGTTTGCAAGCTTTAATAAGTTTACTAACCTGGAAATAGAATTTATTAAACGAATAGCAAACAATATTGCCAGCAACTTGAACAATATCCGCATGAATGAATATAGTGCTCAGTTAATTAAAAAATTCAGGACTCAAACTCAGGAAATGATGGAAAAAGAAGAAGAGATGCGCCAAAATCTTGAGGAGATGGAAGCAATCCGTGAACAATACGAAGAACTGCGAAAAAAAACCGAACAGGAATAGCTGTTCGGTTGACTTAACTTTTATAATTTATCTCATTCCCGCGTATGCCGGAGTTTTTCATCAAAATATTTTTACTTGACTGGAATACTGTAAATCAGTCTTAAATGAACGAATGGGCTACCAGCAAATTCTTCATTTGCTCTTGTTCGATCATCTCCGATATTAACTAAAGGTAACCCTAAGTCGATTTTATCATCTTCGGCAAATAAACCATAATCTCTTGACAAGGAATATCCTGCTCTGGCTTCTAAAAAGATATTATCCCAAACATGCATATTTGTAAAGGCCGAAACATCTATGCTTCTTCTGTCGATATAATAATTTTCAAATCCGGGTTCGTTAATCCTGTACGATGTTGTTAATCCGATAAAATGCAAACCATACTGTACGTTTTCTGAAGGCTGCATGTATAACTTGCCATAAACAGGAAGCAATCCTGTAATTTTTAATTTCTCTGTGATATTCCAGTCAAGGTAAAATACCGGAACAATATAGGTTCCAAAACATTCCTGGTTATATAAAACCCCGACACGCCAGGTATAATTCTCGTTTTTAACTTTTTCGTACATTAAAATACCCCCAAGTTGCAGAGAGTTTGAGAACGAAGCAACAAAGTCGGTCATTAAACGAGGAGCAAATAGAATTTGTAAAGATTGCTTAGAATTAAATTTATGTATATATCCTGTTCGTAAAATAATTCCATGTAAATTAAATTTGCTAATTGGAGGAATTGGGTCACCATATCGTATAGCAAATTCATTATTCATAGAGAAATATTGATAATCAACACTGGTATACCAAATCGAAGAATCTTTTAAAACAATCGGCAGGCTTAGGTTTGCCATGAAGGCTTTTTCGTAATTACTATCATCATTTATGTCGGTAGTTTGCATAAAGTTATAATTACCTGCAGCATAAAAAACATCAAAACGTTTCTGAGCAAAAAGTGTCGTTATTATGCTTATGAATAACAAAGTGCTGATTAATCTTTTCATTTTTGGTTTCTTAAAGGGTTTAATTTTATAAAAACAGTTGATTTAAAGATAGTGTTTTTTTTGAAATCACAATAATTAGTCTCAGCAAGAAAATGCCAATAATTTCGTTACTCTTGTTTTGAAAACAGTCAATTACAATAGTAAACTCCTGATTTTCAAAATTGCGAAAACCCTGCCTTTGCCGGCAGGCAGGCTCATTCTTGACATTTTCTTATCAGAGACAGAGTTTTCTTGCGATCACTAATTATAGAAAATTCGCTTTTGCTATTAGATTAATTTTTACAATTTTGAAAGAAATTGAAATTCATTAGAATGAAACAAAAAAAGGCATATCCAACAAAATATTATATCCGGTTTATTGCTTATTTCATATTTTCTGTCTTTGGAATAATCTATCGAATTAAAAAGAAATTACCGGCCGAAGTAAAAAAACTAAAAGCGCCATATTTATTATTGAGTAACCATGTAGGACATTGGGATCCGTTTATCGTGGGTAATTCCTTACCCAAGTTTACACATTTTGTTGCTTCTGATGCCAGCATGAGGGCAGGTGTAAACAAATTCTTTATGACTCGATTAGGAACTATTCCTAAGAAGAAAAACATGAAGGATACTAAAGTAATCCGCGATATTATTTCAGTTTTGAAACAAGGTGAGAACATTGGAATTTTTCCCGAAGCAGTTAGAAACTGGGCTGGTTCGACAATGAATATGGACAGATCAACAGTTAAGCTTATTAAAATGCTCAAAGTGCCAGTTATAGTTGCAGTTTTAAAGGGGATGAACCTGTTTAATCCTCGTTGGGCTAAAAAAATACGCAGAACAAAACTTGAAGTAGAATACAAAATCTTATTTACGGCTGAGCAAGTAATGAGTTTATCCGATGATGAAATCTTTGAAAAGCTAAAAACGTATTTGTCGCATGATGAGGTTGAATATCAGCGCAAGCACATGAATAAAATATATTCTGAAAGCAGAGCCGAGCACATCAGTTTTGCTTTGTATGTTTGCCCCGAATGTAATGCAATAGACAGCTTTAGGGCAGGGGATAACAATTTCAAATGCTCAAATTGTAATTACGATATACATATTGATGAATATGGTTTTTTCGAAAGGCCAATTACCGGCACATTGCATTTCGATAATATCCGCGATTGGTACAAATGGGAAGGTAAATGGCTGGTTAATTATGTAAATAAGATGTTTGATGAGCAATCCGTCAACATAGTTTTTGAAGATAAAAACTCAAAAATATATCATACCCCTTCTGGAGGTGATTTGGATTTTATTGGGATCGCGGATATTCGACTTTTTATTGATCGGATTGAAATTGATTTTACCGATAAGGATAAGTGTATACACATGAATTTTAACGAGCTGCAAACCATAAGCCCACAAATAAATGACCGGCTCGAAATCTATTACAAAAGCGAAGCATATCGGGCTATTGGCGAACGCGAAGGTGTTTCTGCATTAAAATGGGAAGTAGCTGTAAATGCAATTTGGAGAAAACTGGGACAAGAAGCTAAGCTTGCACCTTATGTTTCGTTTGAATAGAAGAGGATGTTCGAAATGTAAAAAGTCGAGGTCTACGGAGATCCTAATTAATTCAAAAATTTGCATGTCTTTTAAGGGTTTCTAACGTATCGGAAAGTTAAAGCACAATGTTAACCCAAGACAGGGGAGGTTTTTCTTCTTTGAACTTTGAGTAATCCATAATTTAACTTTGTGTTACAAATTTCTTTTGTTTAACTTACATATTCTAGTAAATATTGGGCAAGAAGTCTGGGTGTTTGGAAGATAGTTAATCTTCTTGAGATCAAATCTGATCTAAATCGTATGATAAATTATTACATTGTTAAGTAACATAAAGAGCAAGAAAGCTTTTGTAATTTAAGATAATATTGTTTAATTTTAATATCAATTATTCACAAAATCAATTGGAATTTCGTTTTAAATCCCATAAAAATTCATAAGTCTGCCTGATAATTTTTATTATAAAATGAATGCTATGAAACTTAAGTTTTTATTTTTATTGCTATTTTTTATAGGTATTTACTCTTGTTCATTAAAGGAAAAAGAGGAGAATGATCTATTTAAATATAATCTAAAAGGAAAGGTGAAATCTATAAAGTTTGAAAATTATTATGCTATGGATGAGTTTGGAGAAATAAAAAAAGGTTATCATCTTAATAATTCTAAATATGAAACAAGGTTTAACTTAAAAGGATTTATTGAAGAAAGCATAACATATGACACACTTGATAACTTACTCTTCACAAAAAATTACTATTACACTTCTTCTACCAATATTGACAAGATAATTTATAATAAAGGTGAAAAAACACACGTTGAAAATTATAAATATGATATTAATGGAAAGTTGCAACAAATAAATTATTATGATGAAGAAAGATTGCTAACTAAATATATATATCTGGAATCCTGAATCTATAGCAGCAGATCTTATGATTGAAGAATACTCTGGCCGTAATGAAGGTTTGATGGGATATAAACTACTAAGTTATTATGAAAATGGGTTTATTAAAGAAGAAAAAAAGATTGAATATGCAACCTATTATGATGATTATAAGGAAATTTCTTATCACTACTTTTATAATGAGGAGGGAGATTTAATCAAGAAAAATTGTAACGTACATACTAATAAAGATGACTCATATGAGTGCAGAGTATATGAATATAAGGAGTTTGATCATAAAGATAACTACATGTATAAAATTGTTTATATAGATAACTTTGTTAAGTATATTCAAGAAAGGACTATCGATTATTGGTAGAATTTTGTGAAGAAATAATTTAGTTAACTTCGATTGTAATCTTATTAAACGTAAGGTATTTAAACAAATAATAGTTTTGGGTAGTTTTTAAAACTAAATTTAAATTTGTCAAACTTTCAGCTACAATTGCGATATGTCAAAATGATTAGTCCTTTTTACAAAGATAGTACGTTGGCATAACCTGAGCCAAAAGGGGAGTTAGATTAATGATAGTGTTCTTAGTTGTAACCTTTATCTTACCTAATTATTTGGGGCTTGCTAGTGAGGTTTTTTTGGGAAATAGTGTTGTTAAGTAATGTACTGAAAAATAGGGTGAGATTAATTGAAAATAATTTTGTAATACACGAGTATTAAGATAAATTAAAACAGTCTAATTAAAATAGCTTAATTTGAAAGGGCTATAATTTATATTACAATATTCGATGTTACATCAAGTTTTTAATAATTTTTCTATTTAGTAAGAATTTAAAAAACTTTAAATGAATAATATTAAATATCTCAGGGACCCAATTTATAAAGGTAAGCTTAATGAATTAATTAGCTTTTTTAATGCTTCTCAGATTGGAGAAACCTTTGAAAATGCATTTCAGGGTAGAAAAAGTCTAAAAGTTGGAGAAGAAATTATTTCATATGATTTTATCTATAAATTGTATCGCAGTAGTGATGGATTATATGTACTATTTATGTTAGATTTATAAAACCCAACTGGTTCGAACTAAAAGTCTAGGAGTTAAATAAATAGAACTGGAAATGCATCTGCCTTATAAGAGAAAAGTACAAAAACTGACCGCTAATACACAAAAGTTCAAAGTGCCATAAGAAACAATTTGTCAAGGGATATGACTATGTGAAACTTAGTGTTTTGTATCTCAGCCTACCCCTAGCAGGTTTGTGGTGAAAGTATTCAACACTATTTTTTATTTAATTGAGACTTATTCCGTCCAGATTCGATCAACATTCACACCATGGCAACTATTACAAGCTCCGGATGTAATGCTTGAAATCATGTTTTTTGATGTTGTGTTTCCTTCAGCTAAAACATAAAGTCCTGATCCGAAGTCAATAGTTTCGGTTGTATAAAAATTCCCGTTTTTATCAGACAGCAATGTGGCAACTAAATTTCCTGTTCCATTAGCATCAGTATACAATCTAATTGAAGCATTAGGCAAAACTGACTCTTTAGAATTGTCATAAACCGATCCTGCAACACTAAAAACTCCTTCGCCAGAACCTCCGGCGATATGGCAACTCATACAATTTTGCCCTGTATTATGGCTTTCGTCTTCTTCATCATCTTCACAAGACTGAAACACAGCCAATACAAGGAAAGATACCCATAAAATATTTAAGAATGTTTTCTTCATGATTTACCTCCAGTCATATTTATATATGCACATAACGAAATATAATTTTTTTTGTTGTAATTTAAATAAAAGGAGTTCTTTTCGAAGCATATTGTTCTTCGAAAGCCTTCATGTCAGAATATTCCAAAAATTCTATATGATGCTTTGGAGGGAAAAAATCCCGATTTTTTTCGTGTTGAATAGAACAAAAATATTTTTCAGTCTCAGCAACAATGATACTCCAATAATGAATTACACCATTAACATATCCACAATACATACAATTAATTTTTTGACCAGTTTTTAGGTATGATAATTTATGCCGGTCAATTTTAACATAATGCTTTCTTTTCACATAAGGTATTCTGTAAAAAGGGAAACAAATACGATGATAAATCTCTATAAACAAGTCCAGTATGGCAATCGGAATTACTGCACCAAATATAAAAGGTACAGTAATAAAGTGCCTGAAAGCCCTGTGTTTTATGGTTATGTATTTCATTGTTCATTTAATTTTAGTAAATCTAAAAACTTCATTTGATATACTTTGAAAGGATAAGGATAATACGCTTTATTGAAACATCAATTTTAACCGGAATTTTAATCTCTGTACTCAATTCTGTTTCGGTGATATCTGATTGATCTAAAATAATAAGGTTATGTATGTAAATTGATTTTACATTTCAGCATATCAAATTCATGCAAACTTATTAATGGTTTTAAAAATGAAGAAAGGAGTTTATAATACACGCATTAATTTTTCAACCGGTTTTTCATCGTTTTCTTTTAATGCTACTAAATCTGTATAAATTATTAGAATATTATTGTTAAGTCCCTCACTTATTTCAATCATAGTTTCACCATCATCCCAAACGTATCCTTCACTATTATTATAAATGTTTTCTCTTTTTGTATAGTTCTGACCATATTTTAGAACATATACTTCTTTTAATTTTGATTTTAGTGTCTGAAGGTTTGTGTCTTGTTCAGATTCAACAGAAATTCTTAATTTATATAGCTTATCTTTTTTATAATACGTTCTAAATGTTGCCAGTACGTTTTGAAGCAAAGGCGTTTCATTCCCAAAATTAAATTTATACATATAGATTTTTCCATTATCTGAGATGTACTCATGAGGTAATAACAGAAGTTTTCCTTGTGCTACTAAATCTTGAAAATAAGTATGAACTTCTTCTACCCCCATTCCATAACGTAAACCTAAAAAGATGGTATTATTCTTAATGTTTCTGGTTAATTCAGTTCTAACCTGACCTTCAGTTGCTTGTTTTTGCTCTTGCTTTTCGGATTTATGTTGCTGACATCCTGATAATAAAAATAGCATGAGTAAACTTAGTATAAATTGTTTCATGATAACTCCTTTTATCTCAAAGATACTCATTTCATAAACTAAATTCAATATTATGACAGCATTATGGGAGTTAAAGCTGTTTTTTCATTAAGAAGTCACAAGCCTGTGTGCACTAAAAATATTCAACTAATTTCCCCAACCGCTTCGGTCCAGGCTTCTGTACTGTATGGCTTCAGCTAAATGGTATGATTGTATATTTTCAGTTCCTTCAAGGTCAGCAATTGTTCTGGATACTTTCAGAATGCGATCGTAAGCCCTGGCAGATAAACCCAGTTTTTCCATGGCTTTTTTCAACAGGGTTTTTCCGGCTGAATCTATATCACAATGTTCACGAATAAGTTTCGACGACATTTGTGCATTACAATAAATCTGTTCATTTTCCTTAAACCGTTCCGATTGTCTGTCGCGTGCCGCTATAACCCGATTACGGATTTTTTCACTACTCTCCGCAGGCTTAACTTCCGAAAGTTCATCGTATGAAACGGGAACAACTTCAATATGAATATCAATACGATCTAACAATGGGCCTGAAATTTTATTCAAGTAACGTTGAATATTTCCCGGAGCACAAACACAATCTTTTTCCGGATGATTGTAGTAACCACAAGGGCAAGGATTCATCGAAGAAATGAGCATAAAACTTGCAGGGTATTCTACGGTAAATTTAGCACGACTAATAGTGATAACCCTATCTTCCAATGGTTGACGCATTACTTCCAAAACTGATCGTTGAAATTCCGGTAGTTCATCTAAAAATAATACTCCATTATGCGCTAAAGAAATTTCTCCGGGTTGAGGAAAGCCCCCGCCACCGACCAATGCAACATCAGAAATGGTGTGATGGGGACTTCTATATGGCCTGCGTGTCATTAATGAAGTTTCTCCATCAATTTTACCTGCAACAGAGTGTATTTTTGTTGTTTCTAAGGCCTCATGTAATGTTAGCGGAGGAATTATTGTTGGAATTCGTTTTGCCAACATGGTTTTACCAGCTCCGGGAGGACCAATCATAATTATATTATGACCACCTGCTGCTGCAATTTCCAGGGCGCGTTTCACATTTTCCTGACCACGAACATCCGAAAAATCAAGATCGTAATTATTTACATTGGTAAAAAATTCATCGCGGGTATCAACAATAGTTTGTTCAAGCTTGATTTCCTCGTTAAAAAAATCAATTACCTCTTTGATATTCTCAACACCATAAATTTCAAGATCATCAACTACAGCTGCCTCACGTGCGTTTTCTTTGGGAAGAATGAAACCCTTGAAACCTTCTT
Organism: Bacteroidales bacterium; assembly: GCA_003446015.1. GTDB lineage: Bacteria > Bacteroidota > Bacteroidia > Bacteroidales > UBA12077 > UBA12077. Next base: position 29,766 of record DMBU01000139.1, read on the forward strand.
TACGGGCTTGAATAGCAATGGGTAAAACACCTTTTATTTTTTGAACACCCCCATCGAGCGAGAGTTCACCCATGATCAGATATTTCCCAATTTCTTCCGATTTTATTTGTTCCGAGGCTCCAAGAATTCCTATGGCTAAAGGTAAATCATATGCCGATCCTTCTTTTCGAATATCGGCAGGAGCCATATTAATTACGATTTTTTTACCGGGTACTTTATGCCCATTCGTTCGTAAAGCTGAATCGATTCGCTGCTGACTTTCTTTTACTGCACTATCCGGTAATCCAACCAGGTAAAAATTGATTCCTTGCGAAACACTTACCTCAATGGTAATTGTGGTTGCATTTATTCCCTGTACTGCACTTCCGAAAGTCTTAACTAGCATATTCTTTTAGTTTTCTAAAGATTTTCTTCGATATAATGAATTAATGAATGAATTATTTTGATATGAATTTCCTGTGCTCTGTCAGCATATTCCGACTTTGGGGCACGTATTTCAACATCACAAACATCAGCTAATTTACCACCATCTTTTCCGGTTAATGCAATAATCTTCATTCCTTTTTCACGTGCAACACGACAGGCTTCAAGCACATTTCTTGAATTCCCACTAGTACTGATAGCCAAAAGAGAATCACCTTCTTGTCCTATAGCTTCCAAATATCTTGAGAAAATAAAATCGTAACCAAAATCATTGGCAGTACATGAAATATGTGTAGGATCCGAAATTGAAATGGCAGCAATAGCAGGCCTGTTATCTCTGAACCGACCAGTTAATTCTTCGGCAAAATGCATAGCGTCGCTCATAGAGCCTCCATTGCCACACGATATCACCTTTTTACCAGATCGGATTGACTGAATAATAAGTTCTCCTGCCGATTTTATGTTTTCAAAATTCTTTTCGTTTGAAATAAATTCATGTAAGATATTTTGAGCCTCGAGAAAATCTTTTTTTATGTTTATCATCTTTTTATTATCTGTTTTTTAGCGAATGCTAAGATAAATATATACAAAATTTTTACAAAGCTATTTATATTATCATTTTATAAGTTATTAAGCTATTGATGTTTCAAAACATAGTATCAATGAAATCACAAAGAGTGTTTTTTTTTAAATAAATAAATTGTTAAACTTGCTTTTATTAAGTATAGGAAGGATAAGTTAATAAAATATTTTTTGATTGTATTAACTTTGTTAGTGTTCGGGCAATTAGCTGCGTGGTTTTATGAGTAAAATTAAGTTAAATGTATTAGGTATTTCGTATAGTCAGACTCAGACTGGGGCTTATGCTTTGGTGTTGACCGAAGAACATGGCGAACGACGAATTCCAATCATTATTGGAGGTTTTGAAGCACAAGCAATAGCCATTCAGCTTGAGGGATTAAAACCTCCACGTCCGCTAACTCATGATTTGTTTTTAAATTTTGCTATGTCCTTTGGAGTTAATTTGGTTGAGGTAAATATATACAGGTTAGAGGAGGGTGTATTTTACTCAAAATTAATATGCAATAATGGTGGAAAAGATATTGTTATTGATGCCAGGACATCAGACGCCATTGCTCTTGCGTTAAGATTTAAATGCCCGATTTATACTTCCGAAGAAATTTTGCAAAAATCAGGGATAGTTATTGATATTCAGGAGCGAAGTGAGACAAAAACAAAAAAAGCCGAACCAATAGATATTGAAGAAAAGAAAACCACCTCATCACCCAAAAGTAATAAGTACAAAAATTTAGATATTGATGCTTTAGAAGAACTACTTGCTGAAGCAATAAAAAAAGAAGAATACGAAAAAGCTTCGATCATTCAAAATGAAATAAAAAAAAGAAAATCACAATAAATACCACCTTACTAAAAAATCATGAAGAAATTACTAGTACTCTTTGCTCTTGTAATTGTCGTTGCAGGAGTTGTTATTACAAAAACTACCGTTAAAGCTCAAGATAATATCGAATCAAAAGATTCATCAGTTATTCAGGACGATACGATAAAATCAGAAGTTGTAACATTAGATCAAACCAAAGAAGAAAATACAGACTTAACTAAATCAACTATTTTATTAGGAGGCGAAAAAAAGTCAGGATTTAATTTCCTGACAATTATTCGTGGGCTCTTTGGGATGGCTGTTCTGGTAATGATCGCCTGGTTATTTAGTGCTAACAGAAGGAAAATTGATTGGTTGGTTATTGGAAAAGGACTTGCAATACAATTATTACTGGCGGTATGTATTTTATATATTCCATTTGTAGCGTATTTTTTCGAATTTGTCGGTAAGATTTTTGTTAAAATACTGGATTTCACAAAAGTTGGAAGTACATTCTTATTTGGAAATTTAATGGATATGAATTCTATTGGAATGATTTTCGCTTTTCAGATTCTTCCAACCATTATATTCTTTTCAGCACTAACAAGTATTTTATTTTATCTGGGAGTTATCCAGGTTGTTGTTAAAGGATTCGCATGGGTAATGGTTAAAGCTATGAAATTATCCGGATCTGAAAGTTTATCTGTTGCCGGAAACATCTTTCTTGGACAAACTGAGGCACCACTTATGATTAAAGCTTATTTGCCAAAGATGAACGATTCGGAGATGTTATTGGTTATGATTGGAGGTATGGCAACCGTTGCAGGTGGAGTTCTTGCAGCTTATATTGGCTTTTTAGGGGGAGATGATCCTGTGCAAAGAGTATTGTTTGCAAAACACTTGTTAACAGCCTCAGTTATGGCTGCTCCGGGTGCAATTGTAATTTCAAAAATATTAATGCCCCAAACAGAAAAGATAGAAGAGCAAGCTGATGTAAAAATGGAAAATATTGGATCTAACTTTTTAGATGCGCTTTCCAATGGTACAATCGAAGGATTAAAATTAGCAGCAAACGTGGGTGCTATGCTTTTGGTTTTCTTTGCATTTATTGCAATGATTAACTTTATTTTTACAAAAGTAGGTTCCTGGGTTCATTTAAATGATCTTATAGACAATGCAACACATGGGAATTACGATAAATTATCCATCGAATTTATACTCGGATATTTGTTTTCACCTTTAATGTGGGCGATTGGTGTTTGTAAAGAAGACATAACCTTGTTGGGTCGACTACTCGGTGAAAAATTAATTGCAAGCGAATTTGTGGCATATACAAGTCTGGCAGCTTTAAAATCTTCAGGGAATGCTGTGTATGGTAGCTTTACGGAATATAAATCTATTATTATGGCAACCTATATGCTTTGTGGATTTGCCAATTTTGCTTCCATCGGAATCCAAATTGGAGGGATCGGAGGATTAGCTCCAAATAAAAGAGGTTTCCTTTCAAAACAAGGATTAAGAGCATTGGTTGGAGGATCAATTGCATCATTGTTGTCAGCGACTATTATTGGAATGATTTTAGGTTAGCTGCATGAATTATAAAAATTTTCTAATCGTTCTTATCATATTTTTTAATGCCATTAGAATTTATGGACAGGAAGAAAACAATAACTCTGATTTTCTTGTTACCATAAATACAGATTATGGGAAGATCAAGATCATTCTTTTTGATGACACCCCATTGCACAAGGATAATTTTTTAAAACTGGCAGATGCAGGCGTTTATGATCATACTATTTTTCATCGGATTATAAATCATTTTATGATTCAGTCGGGCGATTACACAACTCGTAATCAGGCAATTGATTATGATCCGGGACTAATTCAGTCGCCCATAAATGCTGAGATTTTACCACATCATTTGCATGTTCAGGGAGCTGTTGGTGCAGCACGAAGAGGTGATGATGTTAATCCGGAAAAGAAATCGAATAGCACTCAGTTTTATATAATTCAAAATCATAATGGAGCGCATCACCTTGATGGTAAATACACGGTGTTTGGTCAGGTTATGAGTGGCTTTGAAGTTGTCGATTTGATTGCTTCTCAGGCTACTTCAGATCGGGATCGGCCATTAAAAGATATTAGAATCAATGTTGATATTGATCAGGTTAGTAGGTTAGATATCGAAAAGTTTTATAATTTTACATATAAATAATTAACCATTCTACTATGAAAAGAATTGTTGTTTTAGGAGCCGGTCTTGTTGGAAAATCAATTGCTGTTGATTTGTCCAAGACGTTTGATGTTACAACAGTTGATGTTAATCACTCAAGTCTTGAGAAGCTAAGTAAGTATAAAAATATTAAAACTTACTTAACAGATCTGTCCGAAGAAGGGGAGATACAACGTGTTGTAAAAGATTTTGATTTGGTAATCGGATCTTTACCGGGATATATGGGTTACGAGACTGTAAAACAAACAATTTTGGCCGGGAAAGATATTATTGATATCTCATTTTTTCGTGAAGATCCTTTTGAATTAGACGAATTAGCAAAAAAGCAAAATGTAACAGCAATAATCGATGCTGGTGTTGCTCCCGGAATGGGAAATATTATTTTGGGTTATCATAATGAAAAAATGGAAGTAAGCAGTTATAAGTGTTATGGTGGAGGTTTGCCTTTTAAACGTGAATGGCCATATGAATATAAAGCTGTTTTTTCTCCATTGGATGTTTTAGAAGAATATATTCGACCAGCAAGATATGTTTTAAATGGAGAGTTAGTCGTTCGCGAAGCTTTATCGGAAGCAGAAATTGGACTTTTTGAACCCATTGGCTCACTACAAGCATGGAATACAGATGGTTTAAGGACATTGATAAAAACCATGAAAATTCCGAATATGATTGAAAAAACATTGCGATATCCCGGAACTGTAAATTACATTAAAGTTTTAAGGGAAACAGGTTTCTTTTCAAGCGATCCTCTTTTAGTAAATGGGATGCAAATTAGACCGATCGATGTTACAGCAAAATTGCTTTTCCCGGTTTGGGAATTAAAAAAGGATGAGGAAGATTATACCATCTTGCGTGTAATTATTAAGGGAAAAGAAAATGGAGTAGAAAAGAAATACACCTACAATCTTTTTGACCGATTCGATAAGGTAACCCATACTACATCTATGGCACGAACTACAGGATACACCTGTACAGCTGTTGCGCATTTATTTTCAAAAGGAATGGTAAAGCATAAAGGAATATGTCCTCCTGAATTCTTAGGTGTTGATAAAAAGAACTTCGATTTTATTTTGAATTATTTAATTGAAAGAGGAGTAGAGTACAATTTAACCGAAGAATAAATAGCATTTCATAAATATATTAAAAGAAGCTGCTCCTTTTGGAACAGCTTCTTTTTTAGTTTATTGATTTTTTACTTAACCTTAAATTTTTCGCCTGTTGTTTCTAAGATTTGTTGATAATATTCTTCTGAGTATCCTGGTTGTTCAATACCGGGAATAGAAAATTCTTTATCAAACAATCGTCTGACGTAGTTAGAACTATCACCCTGATGTTTTTTTATGTTTCCATCGGAGAAGGTAACTAAAAGTTGATTCCCAAAATGGTTCCATGCACCAAATGTCTGTATTGACTTTTTAAGTGAGAAATCATTTACAAATTCAATTGCTTTGTCCTTATTTGTTTTATAAAGCTCAGATGCTTTTTCATCCAGTTCATTTACTTCTGCCAGATAACTTAATTCCAATTCATCTTGCTTAGCTTTAACTGATGGCATTACTCTGCCCATTATAGAATAAGCAAAATTCGATACCCTGTTAAATAACCAAAAAGCTGAAGTTTCACTATAATTCATAATGTCTCCGTTTCCCATTCTGAAATTTTCTGGAGCTTCTTGTAATCCGGCATACAATGGAGTGTAAACCGTTAAATACGTATCATCAACTCCGAACCAACAAATTCCTCCAATAGGATCGGGTAAGTGAGATCGGGATTGAGTTACAATAGAGTAAGCTGTTTGTTGCGTTGATATTGCTCTTTCATGAAAGCATTGCTGACCATTAACTTCCCAGTAAAGTGGTCGCCAACGAACAGTGGAACCAAAAGATCCTGCACCAATATCTTGTGTCATATCCATTGGAGTATCCTGGTAATAGTCACGCATCATACTCATTACATCACGAACACCTATTTTTTTGTCAGGTTTAATATATAAAGGGAGCCTGTTTTCAAGATTTTCTCCTAAAGCATAATCCAGGTATTTATCCATGCCCTTTGCAACTTTGTTAAAACCTGCATAGACCCTTGCTTCGCAAAATCTGGCAGCACCAAAATTTACAGGATCGTAAGTGTCTGCAAAACTAAACTCTTCATGTTTTATACTTTCACCAACAAATCCCATTCCCTTTGCAAAGCTGATTACATCTTTGTCATAAATACAATCAAGCTCAGGTCGATACAGATATTTATCATCATTTATGTAGTTTGTAGAAATAGAATTCTTTTTGTTCTCTTTAGGGAAATGAGTAATTCTTGCATGATTAGCATGACCTGAAATAAATCCGTCGGGAATTTTCTGAGCAACCCAGACAGCTCCTTTTTTACCATGATCTTTACCAATAAGTTCTAAGATCCAAACTTCATTCTTATCTGCAATTGTAAAAGACTCACCGGTACTTGCATATCCATAATTCGATACTAAAAAATGAAATGTTCGTATCGCTTCACGAGCGTTACTTGAACGTTGTAAGCTCAGCCATATTAAACTACCAATATCAATAATTGCTGTACTATCTACACATTCGGATCTGCCTCCCCAGGTTGATTCCGTAATAACTACCTGGTGTTCGTTCATATTTCCAATTACACGGTATGTGTGGCTTGCCTGGGGAATAACACCTAATTTCTTCCCGGTCATCCAATCTATTATTTCCACCTGCGTATCAAGCGCATGGTCTTTTGCTGCCCAAAAATAAAGAGCTCCATAAATATCATGTGAATCACAGGCATATGATGTTATTACAGACCCGTCAATGGAAGCGCCTTTAGTTACCATAAAGTTGGTACATGCATAATTACTATGTTGGATGAATAGGACAAGGACAAATGATAAAAGGAAAATTCTGTTTCTCATGATTTAATTTGTTTTTTGTAAGTGAGAAAAATATTAAAAATATGGGGAATTTAAAAGGATTTTAATTGGATATAAAAAATAAGCCATCTCGTTTTTATTCCGGGACGGCTTTTAGTACTTTATTTATATTTCGTTGTTAATGATGTCCAACATGTTCATTTATTTTTTCCCCCGCGAATATCTTTACAGGTAGAATATTTTCTCTGGGGGGTAATGGACATGTTGCAAATTCAGTAAATGCACAAGGAGGATTTGTTGCTTTGTTAAAGTCAATAATCGTTTCTCCGTTTTTATTTGGCTTTTCAACCGATAAGAATCTACCTGCTCCATAAGTTTCTTCAGCACTTGTTTCATCAGCAAATAGTACGAAAAAATCATTTTTAGAACCATCACCCAATGGCATTAATGAATATTCTTGCCCATCAATTTCGAATTTTAATAAACCGAAACATTTCTCAAATTCTGTGTCTCCTAAAACATTAGGTATTGCAATTTCTTTAGGTGTATCAAATTTTTCGAAGCGAGCTTCAATTCTCCATTCAGAATTAATTGGAAAGGAAGGAACTTCTGTTATTTGATTAATAAGAGGACTTTCTAAATCTCTTAATCGTATTCCATACCGATCACCTCGTTTAATAATGTACCATCTAAAAGTTCCCATTTTAAACATGGTGGTATTATCTTCAGCATCAGTATAGATATTGTGCTCTTTAGAAATTGAATCGTTTATAACAACATCAACATCTTCGTTTATTGATACACTCAAGTTCCCTTTGTAAAGAATAATCGTTCCGATAAATCCTGGTGCTTTCTCAGGGAAAATAATATTGTTTGCTTCGTTACTTCCAAAAGGGTTTTGACCTTCTTTAAGCCAGTATAACCCAACAAGATTTAGCCAGCCATTTTCTGCTTTTAAGCCTTCAAGTCTTTTCGTTTGCCATTCCTGAACAGATTTGATATAATCTTCCTCGTTAAAATTTTCTTTATTTAATTGACAGGCAAACAAGCTAACTATAGCTGTAAGTATCACGATTCTTGAAAACAGTTTGTACATTTTTATTGAATTTAAATTTCCCGAAAGATAAAGGATTGTCACCTTTTGACAAAATCAAATTACAAGAGTTTAATAACTAAAAGTCTTAAATCCTGATTAGAGTTATTTTTCCATCCTCTGTTTTTATCAGATGTAACTTTGGTAACATCATTCATTTTTAATTCAAACTCTTCACCTTCAATTGTTAAAATGCCAGATCCTTCTGCAACAAAAAAGATTGCATCGAAAGGGTTTTTATGTTCTGCAAGTTTTTCACCTGCTTTTAGTAATAAATGAACAATTTCAAGTTGTTGTTCCGAGTGTAAAATATATCCTTCTAAATCGAAAGGAACTTTAGGAGAATTCTCAAAGTTTCGAATCTTCATTTTGCTTTTTAACTTTTTGACTTTTGTGTATAAATTTATAAAAGTAATACCATAAAGTATCGCGAGTGTTTGTGTATAACATTTTGGGACCTACAGTTCTCATTACTTCTTTGATTCTATCCTTTTGCTTTGTGTTGTAGCAATGTATATTGCATTTTGAGCAAACAGGTTTGTCTTCCAAAAACGGGCATGCAAGAAGTCTTTTTTCTGCATAATCCATTAATTCGTTGCAATCATCGCACAATACTGATGTGTTATGTACTTGTTTACAGTAATTAGTTATCATAGTATTGAGGATACACTTTTCTCTTTCAACTCGTTGGTGCATAATTTGATAGATATATTTACTATAAATAATATGTTAGAAATCCTAACAAGTTTTATACTTGTTAGGACTCTTTTTGTTTTATAAATATAAGAATATTTTACTACAAAGCTTATCTAGTTCATAAACATTTTAATATCATCTTCAACTTTACCTATACCGGCAATTCCAAAATTTTCAACCAGAACCTTAGCTACATTTGGCGACAAAAATGCTGGTAATGTAGGTCCTAAGTGAATGTTTTTAACACCTAAGTACAATAGTGCAAGTAAAACAATCACTGCTTTTTGTTCATACCATGCAATATTGTATGCAATTGGCAATTCATTAATATCATTTAATTCAAAAACCTCTTTCAATTTAAGAGCAATTACAGCTAATGAATAACTATCATTACATTGGCCTGCATCTAATACACGAGGGATACCTCCTATGTCGCCCAACTCAAGTTTGTTGTATCTGTATTTAGCACAACCGGCAGTTAATATAACTGTATCTTTTGGTAATTGATCAGCAAATTCGGTGTAATAATCTCTTCCTTTCATTCTGCCGTCGCAGCCAGCCATAACAAAGAACTTTTTAATAGCTCCCGATTTTACAGCCTCAACAACCTTATCGGCTAATTGCATTATCTGGTTGTGTGCAAAGCCACCAACAATTTCACCTTTTTCAATTTCTATTGGTGATTGACATTTTTTAGCATGTTCAATAATTTGTGAAAAGTCTTTTTGTCCACCTTTTTCTCTATCGGCGATATGTGGAAATCCATCAAAACCAGCAGCTCCAGTAGTATAAACTCTATCGTAATATCCGACATCTTTTTTTGGAGGAACTAAACAGTTTGTTGTAAATAGGATAGGACCATTAAAACTTTCAAATTCTTCTTTTTGTTTCCACCATGCATTACCATAGTTTCCAATAAAATGTTTGTATTTCTTGAACGCAGGATAATAGTTTGCAGGTAACATTTCACTGTGGGTATAAACATCAACTCCGGTTCCTTCTGTTTGTTTTAGCAGTTCTTCCATATCTTTTAAATCATGACCGCTGATTAAAATTCCTGGTTTATTGCTAACACCAATATTAACTTTTGTAATTTCCGGATTACCATACATTGTTGTGTTTGCTTTATCTAATAAAGCCATCACATCAACACCATATTTACCGGTCTCCATAACCAACGCGATATTCTCTTCAACTGTTAATTCATCATTGGTTAGCGCAGCAACAGCTTTTTGAACAAATGCATGAATACTTGCATCTTCGAAACCTAGGTTAAAAGCATGTTCCTGATAAGCCGCTAAACCTTTTAATCCATAAAGAACCAAAGCACGTAAGGAACGAATATCTTCGTTTGGAGCATCAATTTTACCACTCACTTGCTGTGCTTTAGCTTCAATTTCTTCGAAAGAAGAACCTTTCCAGCTTGCAGTTTCGTGATTAATAGCAGAAATATCGATTCCTTTTTCAATTAATTGATTTTTGATTTTGGCTCTTAATTCAAAGGCTTTATTAATTTCTTTCACAAAAACTTCTTTTGAAAAGTTTGCATTTGTGATCGTTTTAAATAAACTGCTAAAGAAAAAGTTGTTTACCTCTTCATCTTCAATGCCATTTTCCCGGGCTTTAACGCTATAGAGAGAAATTCCCTTTAAAATAAACACAGTTAAATCTTGTAAATGGATTACCTCATCTTTAATTCCACATACCCCAATAGCCCCTGTACAACCTGTGCCTTTAGCCGCTTCCTGACATTGATAACAAAACATACTCATAGTTTTTTAAATTTTTTAATGATTAATTAATTATTGATTATTGATAATTGATAATTGATATATAGATATACTTTCTCCATTTAGATATTATATCATGAACATCTATTGCTTTAACAAACTAATTTTTAAAGATTTACTTAAACCCAGTTTTCTGCTAAAATCTCTCCTGAGATACTAACAGTTATTGATTTAATTGGAACTTTTCGAGTTGCTTGCTGTGATGCGATTTGTGCCATTTGCAAAATCCCTCCACAACAAGGGACTTCCATTTTCATCACAGTAATGGTATTGATTTTTGAGTCGTCGATTAACGCAACTAACTTATCAATATAAATTTCTTTGTTTGCATCTAATTTTGGACAAGCTATACCCAGTGATCTTCCCTTTAAGAATTTATTATGGAAATTACCCATCGAAAAGGCAACACAATCAGCTGCTAATAATAAATCAGAATTTTGAAAATACGATGCAGCAGGGTTTATTAAGTGCATCTGAACAGGCCATTGTGTTAGCTCTGATGGTGCATCTCCAACATTAACATTATGGGTTGGTTCTGTTTTATTAATTGTTTTTGCCATTGATCCCGGACAACCACCTTCGGCATGCACATGCATTGGCTCATGATGGTGGTGGTGTTTTGGTTGATCATCGTGACCTCCGCAACCACAAGCACTTGCGGCTTCTTCCTTCTTTTCTTCTACTCCATTATGTACAGCAGACATCACTTCTTCTATATTAAAATTAATACTATCTGTGTTTTCTTGCATCCATCTAACACCTTGTTTTAAGAAACCAAATTCCTTATGATCTTTTAAATGAGCAAGATGAGCTATAACGGTATTTTTTCCTTTAGTAACCATTTCTTGCATTACTAAAATCTCATCATAAGGCTGAGCTTCACGTTCAATAATTTCGATAGCTCCTTCAGGACAATGACCAATGCATGCACCTAGTCCATCGCACATTAAATCGCTAATTAAACGAGCTTTTCCATCAATCATTTGTAATGCCCCTTCGTGACAGTTCGGTATGCATTCCCCACATCCAGTACATTTGTCTTCATCAATTTGAATAATTTCTCTTTTCATAGTAAATATTATCTATCTTTTAATTTTTAAATAGGTAATTAAGTAATTCGATACCAAAATAACACATTATTTAGCATCCGACCAAATATTTTAGAGTGATTTATATCATGTTTTCAGGGAATGGCAGGATAAACCCCAGACTATAAATCAATTAAGCTGTGAAAAAAATAACATTAGTTTGTTGCTGGTATATTTTTTAAGGCACTCAATAAGAAGTGAGCGTGCTCTATAAACACTTACATGGATAATAATTCTTCAATGCGTATTCAATCCGTCCTTAAAAAGACTAATAATGTTTAAATGAAAAAAGATTAGATAAGTTTTGATTTAAAAAGTAATTAAATCAAAGATATTAATGAAGTAATTCATGCATTTAAAAATGTATCAATTACAAATACTGGTCAATAGTTTGATTTTTTAAAAAGCTTTTAAACTCAAGCGTCATTTTATTTGTGACATTATTCATGATGCATTTATCAAACGGGCAGATTTGTTTATCCATTGGGCATTCTGTAATCTCAATCGGACCTTCGATGGCTTCATAAATTTCAAGAAAGTTAATATTCTCAGGATTTTTTCTCAGAACAAAACCTCCACTAGGTCCGCGTTGCGATACTAAATATCCGGCCTTTACTAAACGTTGCATCACTTTAGCAACATGGTGTTTAGAAGTGTCGGTGCGTTCAGCAATTTTAATTACGTTTAATCCTCCTTTTTCCTGTGCTATTAAAATTATTCCGTGTAAAGCAATTGATGCAGCTTCCGATAGTGAAAAAACTTTTGCCATATAAATCCCTATTTAGACAATTTTGGTAATTAAATGCCCAAATGTAATTAATTATTTTTTATTAACAGTAATACTGCACATAATATGTTGATATTAATAGGCCTTAGAAGTAAATCCAGTAAATTGGAAATTAAAATTGTTGAATAGAAAACAACTAAAATAACTTAATGCGTGTTTAGTTTTTATAATTTTACAAATCTATACTTACAAGAAAAAATTTTAAAATGAAACAATATCTCGATTTATTAGATCATGTTGTTAAAACAGGAGTAAAGAAAGAAGATCGAACAGGAACTGGCACTGTAAGTACTTTTGGTTATCAAATGAGGTTTAATTTACAAGATGGATTTCCGTTGCTTACAACTAAAAAGTTGCACTTAAAGTCAATTATTCACGAATTACTTTGGTTTTTAAATGGAGACACAAATATTAAGTATCTGAATGACAATAAAGTTCGTATCTGGGATGAGTGGGCAGATAAAAATGGTGATTTAGGAAATATTTATGGTTTTCAGTGGCGTTCGTGGCCGGCTGCAAATGGAGAATCAGTTGATCAGATATCTCAAATTATTGATTCAATTAAAAATAATCCCGATTCGCGACGTCATATTGTAAGTGCATGGAATGTTGCAGATTTAAAAAATATGACTTTACCTCCTTGTCATATCCTTTTTCAATTTTATATAGCCGACGGAAAACTTTCGTGTCAATTGTATCAACGTAGCGCAGATATATTCCTTGGTGTTCCTTTTAATATTGCATCGTATGCGATTTTATTAAAAATGGTTGCACAAGCAACGGGGCTCGAAGCCTATGAATTTATTCATACCCTTGGAGATGCTCATATATATTTAAATCATTTAGAACAAGTAAAATTGCAATTATCAAGAGAGCCAAAATCTTTGCCAAATCTAAAAATGAACCCGAATAAAAAAGATATTTTCTCATTCGAATTTGATGATTTTGAACTGGAAAACTATGATCCCCATCCACATATAAAAGGAGCGATTTCGGTTTAATGAGGTTTTTGGAATTACGATTTACGAATTTAAAATAAAGAAAAATGTTGTCGATAATAGTTGCTATAGCAGAAAATAATGTAATCGGAAAAGATAACGATCTGATTTGGCATTTGCCAAGGGATATGAAGCATTTTAAAGATACTACTACAGGTCATTATATTATCATGGGTAGAAAAACCTTTGAGTCGAATGGTAAACCTTTACCAAACAGAACTAATATTATTATTACTCGCGATAAAAATTATAAAGCAGAGGGTTGTATAATTGTTAACTCACTAGAGGATGCTATTGAAGAAGCTAAAAATGATACAGAAGCTTTTATAATTGGTGGAGGAGTAATTTACAAGTTAGCAATGCCTTTAGTAGATCGGATTTATTTAACAAAAATTCATCATTCGTTTGATGGAGATACATTTTTCCCCGAAATAAATATGAATGATTGGATCGAAGCAGATCGGAGGGATTTTGAACCTGATGAAAAAAATAAATATGCATTTACAATATTTATATTAGATAGAAAAACTGATAAATAAATTTGTTTTGATAATACGCCTAGCGGATTTGATACGCTTGGCGGATATAAAATGAACTTATGCATTTTGAAGAAAAATATACTTATCATATTTACAATAGAAGCAATGAAATTGTATTTAAAAAGGAATATAATTATTTATTTTTCTTAGAAAAGTTTAAAAAGCACATACTCCCTTTTGCTGATATCCTTGCATATTGTCTAATGCCAAATCATTTTCATATTATGATTCAAGTTAACAAAGAAGGGGTGAAGTTTACAAATGAGAATCATAGAAGTGCGACTCAATTATTATCAAAAAACATAGGACTGCTTTTAAGTTCTTATACTCAGGCAATAAATAAACAAGAAAAGAGAAAGGGAGTTTGTTTGCTCATAAAACAAAAGCAAAACAGTTGAATAATTTTGGAGAATTTAGAAGTAACTCAGATAAGAATTATTCATTAATTTGTTTTAATTACATTCATCAGAATCCGATAAATTCCAATTTAGTTGATGATTTAAAAGATTGGGATTTCTCTTCATATAAAGATTATGTGGGATTACGAAATGGTACACTTGTAAGTAAGAAGTTAGCCATTGAAATATTGAACTTGGACTTATCTATTGTTACCTCAAGTTCAAGGCTAGAAATAAGAGAAGAGGATATTAAGTTAATTCTGTGATATCCATCTAGCCGCTCCAAGCGGCTGGACGGGATGCAAAAACAGCCACAATATTGTGGCTGTTTTAGTGTAAACCGCGAGGCGGATTTATATTAAATTAAAACTAAGCTGCTTTTAATCGTTGGATATTTATTTTACCCATTTGTTCTTTTGCATACTCAAGAGTTATACAGATTTCTGTTTCATCTTTCGAGGGCATATCAAACATTACATCCATCATGATAGCTTCACAAATTGATCGCAAACCTCGAGCTCCTAATTTAAACTCCAGGGCTTTTTCTACAATATAATCAAACACTTTTTTATCGAAGGTTAATTTAACACCATCCATCTTAAAAAGTTTCTCGTATTGCTTTATGATTGCATTCTTAGGTTCGGTTAAAATTCTGCGCAAAGCCTCTCTTTCAAGAGGATTTAAATAGGTCAATACGGGTAAACGGCCAATAATCTCCGGAATGAGTCCAAATGATTTTAGATCCTGAGGAGCAATATATTGCAATAGGTTCTCTCTGTCGATTTGATCTTTTGCCTTACTTGCTGAGTATCCAACAACCTGGGTGTTTAATCGCTGACCAATTTTGCGTTCAATACCATCGAATGCTCCACCGCAAATAAATAATATATTTTTAGTATTAACTGCAATCATTTTCTGATCAGGGTGTTTACGTCCACCTTGTGGAGGGACATTAATGATCGATCCTTCCAATAACTTTAATAAGCCTTGCTGAACACCTTCACCTGATACATCACGAGTAATAGAAGGATTGTCACCTTTACGGGCAATCTTGTCAATTTCATCAATAAAAACGATTCCTTTTTCTGCGGCTTCAACATTATAATCGGCAACTTGCAATAATCGGGTTAGAATGCTTTCAATGTCTTCACCTACATATCCTGCTTCAGTTAATACTGTTGCATCAACTATGGTAAAAGGAACGTGAAGCATTTTTGCAATTGTTCGGGCTAAAAGTGTTTTTCCGGTTCCGGTCTCTCCAACTAAAACAATATTTGATTTTTCAATCTCAATCTCTTCTTCATCTTTTTTACTTGTCTGCAAAAGTCTTTTGTAATGATTGTAAACCGCTACAGAAAGATATTTTTTAGCTTCATCCTGATCAATTACATACTGATCTAAAAAGTTTTTAATTTCAATCGGTTTTAGCAGCTCAATTTGATTTACATCAAAATCGCCTTTTTTCTGCAGCTCTTCAATAACAATATCATGAGCTTGTTCTATGCAGCGATCGCATATGTGACCTGACAATCCTGCAATTAAAAGATTGGTATCTTTTTTATCTCTCCCACAAAACGAACACTTATCCATTGTATTTTATTATATTTTAACGAAACAAATTTACTGCAATAATTAGAATAAAAAAACCGCATTCAGATTAATGCGGTTTAATATCATTTGAAATGATTTTATTTTTTACTCCCGTTTCTGAGTAAAACTTCATCAATCATACCATATGCTTTAGCTTCTTCTGCTGTCATCCAGTAATCACGATCTGAATCTTTTTCAATTTTCTTAAATGTATTTCCGGAATGAAATGCTAAAATTTCGTATAATTCTTTCTTTAATTTTTGAATCTCACGAGCCGTAATTTCAATATCGGCAGCCTGACCTTGTGCACCGCCCATTGGCTGGTGAATCATTACCCTTGAATGAGTAAGAGCAGTACGTTTGCCTTTGGTACCTGCTGTCAATAAAACAGCACCCATTGAAGCAGCCATACCAGTACAAATGGTTGCAATATCAGGACTAATGTATTGCATAGTGTCGTAAATACCTAATCCTGCATGCACACCACCACCGGGTGTATTCATATAGATCTGAATATCTTTTGAAGGATCGGTTGATTCGAGAAATAGCAATTGCGCCTGTACAATATTGGCAACATCATCGTCAATTGGAACCCCTAGAAATAAGATCCTGTCCATCATCAAACGGGAAAATACATCCATTTGAGCGATATTTAACTGACGTTCTTCAATAATCGTTGGTGACATGTAGCTATTATAAACCGAAGCATATTTCTCCAGGGATAAACTGCTGATACCAATATGTTTGGTTGCATATTTTTTAAATTCATTTTTTGGAATCATATTATAACAGATTTAATTAGTAGCTGATAAAGTTAGTTAAAATTGAATGAAATTGTATTCATAAATAAATAAAAAAGTCGCATTATCTCATGATAACGCGACTTCGTTTATTTCGGTCTGCCGCAAGCCATAGCCGTCAAGCTAAG
>DMBU01000138.1 GCA_003446015.1 Bacteroidales bacterium
CTTAGCTTGACGGCTATGGCCGCAAGCGGGTTGAATTAACCCTGACAGGTTTAATTTTTTTTCTTAGAATCTTTTTCGCTTTTTTGTTCTTTTTCCCAAAGTTTCTGAAATTCTTCAACAGTCACTTCTTTGTTATCAAGTTTTACTGAGTCTTTGATGAAAGCAACAACTTTATCTTCAAATTTCTTTTCGTAAAGATTTCTTCGTTCACCATCTTTTTTAAGAATTTCTTTAGCATATTGCTCTAGTTGTTCATCAGGTAGATTTGCCAGACCATATTGAGCAAACTGTGCTGCAGTAACTTCTTTGGCTGCATCAAGAACATCGCTTTCTTCAACTTTAATTTCGTTATCTCTGATGATCTGATCTTTGATCAATTGCCATTTTAAATCTTCTTCAAATTTGGGGAATTCTTCTTCGATTTGTTCTGAAGTAAATTTACCTTCATTTACAAGGGTTAACCATCTTTTTAAGAATTCTGTTGGCAATTCAGGATTTATTTTTTTAACGAATGCTTGTTTAGCATCGATTAAAAACCTGTAATCTGTTTCACGAACAAAGTTAGATTTAATTTCCTCGGTTAGTTTTGCTTTAAACTCAGCTTCTGTTTTTACAACATCATTACCAAAAGCTTTGTCGTAGAATTCTTTATTAATTTCGGCTTTTTCGAAACGTTGAATTTTTACAATCTCAAACTGAAAATCACCATTTATTTCTTTTGCTTTTTCTTTGTCAATTTTTAACATCGAAGCTATTTCAGAATCACTTGGATATGCTTTGCGAACATCAAAATTTATTATATCGCCAACCTTTTTACCGGCAAATGTTTTCTTTATTTCTTCATCTTTGATGTATTCAATTGTAATTCGTACATCTTCTGCTTTAACTCCTTCTTCAAGAATACTTCCGTCTTCGTTCAACTGGGCGAAATTACCAGATAACATTTCTTTATCAGTAGTTTCTTCAACTTCCTTAAATTCGCCAAATCTTCGGGCATAATTATCTGTATGTGTTTCTAAAAGATTTTTATCAACTTTAATATCATAATAAGGAACTTTATCTTTTTTAGAAAGCTTTACTTCTACCTCAGGAGCAATAGCAACATCAAAAGAAAATTCAAATTCGGTTTCTGTATCAAAATCTGCAGTTTTTTGATTTTCGCTTGGTAAAGGTTCTCCTAAAAGGTTTAATTTTTCGTCGCGAATATAATTGGTAAGAGATTCAGAAATAAGCTTATTTACTTCTTCAACAAGTATTCCTTTCCCATACATTTTTTGGATTAATCCGGTTGGCACTTTTCCCGGACGGAAACCATCAATACGAGCTTTTTTACGGTAATCCTTAATAACATCTTCAACTTTCTGTGCGTAATCTTCTTTTGTAATGTTAACTTTAAGTACCGCTGTTAAATCATTAATGTTCTCTTTAACTATGTTCATTACTTATGTATTTGAGAATTTGTAAATTTTAAAAAACCGCCAAACCACCGATTTTTCTCGATAGCTTGAGCGGTTTGTTTTTTCTGTGCGGATGAAGGGACTCGAACCCCCACGCCTTACGGCACTAGATCCTAAGTCTAGCTCGGCTACCAATTACGACACATCCGCAAAAGTGAGTGCAAATATATTACAAATTTTTATATTTAAAGAATAAATTAAAAAAAAATGAAATTGATTTAAATGATTCTATTTTTGAATTAAATTCTGGTTTTAACATCATCTAATTTAAATTGAATATTGATAAGATTTTCAGTAACTTGAAGAATCTATAAAATCACAACTATGAATAAATCTCTTAGTATTTTATGTGTGTTGTGCTTCATTAGTTTTCTGTCTAAAGCACAGGAAGATAAAGTTTATTTAAACCCCAAAATAGAAGCTCTTTGGAAGTCTTCAGATGAGCTAAAAACTCCAGAGTCGGTTTATTACTGCAAAAAGCTGAAGACAATTTTTGTATCCAACATTAACGGAAATCCACAGGAGAAAGATAATAATGGATTTATTTCTAAGTTAACTCCGGATGGAAATATTGTAAAACTTGAATGGGTAAAGGGATTGCATGCTCCAAAAGGAATGGGTATTTATAAAGACAGATTATTTGTAACAGATATTGACCGAATTGCTGAGATCGATATTGAATCTGGGCAAATTATTAAATTTTATAATGTACCTGATGCAAAATTTTTAAATGATATTGTAATTGATCAATCGGGAGGGATTTATATTTCGGATATGCAAACAAATGTGATTTATAAACTATATAATGGTGTTGTAAAAAAGTGGTTAAGTTCAAAAAGTATTGTGGGACCGAACGGATTATGTATTTTAAAAGAGTTTTTACTCATAGGAACTAAAGAAAAAATTGTGAAAGTTGATTTACAGAAAATGACATTGTCCGATTATATTCTCGATACAGGAGGAATTGACGGAATAATTTGTTTTGATTACAATAAACTCATTTATTCAGATTGGAACGGGAATATTTATTTAGCCAGTTTAGGTAAAGAAACCATAAAACTTTTAGATACAACTCCTTTAAAAATAAATGCTGCTGATTTAGGATTTGATTATGAGAAAAAAATATTATTTGTACCTACCTTTTATGACAACCGCGTGATGGCCTATAAAATAAAACTTTAGTTATTCATATAAAATCCCATTTTATCGGGATGATCAGAAACTAATTGGTTTCGGTTAAATTTTCGAAGCATAAAAAGAGATATAATATCACCACCAGCAGCCCATGTAAAAAATATACCAAATGAAAGATATAGTCCATTTCCCCAAATGATTCCAGCTATTGCAGGAATTATCCCCATAACAATAAGGGGCATTGCAGATCCGAGACGATAATGTTTAACTTTTATTGGCTCTTTACAATGACAGTAAGGTGTAATACCATTAATTCCGAATTGTACAGATCGGAATCCTTTTTTTGTAAAGAAGGCAAGTGTGATTCCGTGTAATGATTCATGAAGAACAATCCCAAAAATGAGGATATAGATAAAAATGTGCATAAATTCTTTCCTGCCTGTTTCAAAGCTTTGATAATCCCATATTAATATAAACGGAATTAAATAAATTGCTGTAAACGGAATGATCATTAAAAGCGAATACAGATTTACTTTTCCGGTACTCAGCGTAAATTCTTTTCTGTTTTCGAAGTTCTCTGACATATTCGCCAGGATTAGATTTTTTTTGGTTTAATCATTGGTTAGCCCGATGGTTCGCAGGTCGAAGTTCTTGCCCAGGTAAACACGACGAACCTGTTCATCTTCGGCTAGCTCTTTTGCATTTCCGGCTTTAAGAATAGATCCTTCGAAAAGTAAATATGCCCGGTCTGTAATGGTTAATGTTTCGTGAACGTTATGGTCTGTAATTAGAATGCCGATATTTTTTTCTTTAAGTTTCCCAACTATTTCCTGAATATCTTCCACGGCAATAGGATCAACTCCGGCAAATGGTTCGTCGAGCAGAATAAATTTAGGTTTTATAGCCAATGCGCGTGCAATTTCGGTTCTTCGGCGTTCGCCACCAGAAAGCTGAATCCCTAAACTCTTGCGTATTTTTTGTAAACCAAATTCTCCCATTAAATTTTCTAATCTGTCTCGTTGTTCTTCTTTTGACATGTCCGACATTTCAAGAACAGCCATTATATTATCCTCGACACTTAATTTTCTGAAAACAGAAGCTTCCTGGGCTAAATATCCAATTCCTTTTTGGGCTCTCTTATAAACTGGCTCTTTAGTAATATCTTCATTATCAAGATAAATTTTACCTTCGTTTGGAGTAATTAAACCTACGATCATATAAAAGGTGGTTGTCTTCCCAGCTCCATTTGGACCTAGTAATCCAACAATTTCTCCCTGTTCAACTTCAACAGAAACACCTTTTACAACTGTACGCGATCTGTATTTTTTAAATAAAGTATCGGTACGTAATTTTATCTTTTTATCCTGACTCATTATAAATCCTTTTTGCAAATGTATATATTTTATTTAAAATCTTTCCTGAATAATAATTGAGCTTTCTGTATTTTAGAATACAAACTGAACCAGTAATCTAACTCCAAATTTTTCAATGTTTGAATGATCCAAATAAGATAATCGCCACATGGCATCAACTCTAAAAATCTTTAAAATATTTTCAACTCCAACACTGGCTTCCAGGTATGGATCATTAACCTGATATAAACCAACAGGAAAATCCATAATGCTTTCATGGCGATTGCTTAAATCTCCAATTAATCCTTTGGCAGAAACTACTTCACGCCATTTTAATTTCCGCATTAAAGGAATTTTATTGAGAAAAAATCCCTGAAAATGATGCTCAGCATAAAGACTCACATATCGGTCACTGGCAAACTCATAATAATTCATCATGTTAAAAGCATAACGATCGAAAGCATAGGTTTCATTACCTTCGTGTAACTTTAATAAAGGGTACGGAACGGTTCCAAATACCTGGCCAGCATCAATAATATATTTGAAATATCCAAAAGGACTTATGGGTATTTTATGTGCAAAACTTAAATTGACTTTATAGTATTCGTATTGGCTATCGAATACGTTCTTTAACCCAGCTGTTAAATATAGATTTAAAACAGGCTTGTCTGTTCCCAGGCTAACGGTTTCAAATTCTCCACGAATAAATTTCTCGTTTTTTGCAAATCTTAAATTGAAAGTAACTTCCGATGTAGTAACACTATTATAAAATACTGTATCTGTAATTGAAGTTTTTTGAAATGGAATATATTGCGTTGGCTCAATACTTTTATAATTAAATGTTAGCTTATTTGAAAAACCCTGAAACCATTCTTTCTCGACATATGTGCTAAAATCATTAACCATTGTTAGTTTATAATTAGGATTTCGTCTGAGTATGGATGTGAAGATATTGTCTTCGGTAAGAGCGTTTGGGCTTTGTCCAAGCTGTTGAATATCATGTTTATATTGGGCTCCTATGGCTAAACGAGGATTTTTATTTAACATATAAATAAAACCTGTTCCGTATTTAAACCGATTGTCTTTTTCACCATAAGCCCCATGAGCATTAATCATTAGTTTGGTGCTATAATTATTACTTGTTCTTCCTCCAAAACGAAATCTGTTCCCTTCTATTTCGTTAAAGCTATAGAATTTATAATATGGCCCAATCTCAAACAATCCAACCTCATAATGATACATAGCAAACATACCAACAATTTTTTCATAAGTTGTGTAAATCGGAACTTGTTGTATGGAATCAACCATGTTGTAAATGCTTTTCTCTTTTGGTGTAAGTTTTATGGGTCGATATTTTTCCCAGTAATTTTCATCGTTAATTATAGCATCATCAAGTACAATTACATTATCATTTATTTTAGTAACCTCTTCGGGCATTTGCTCATTTAGCTCAATATTCATGTAGTTGGTCGTTTTTTTACCAAAAAAACCAAGCGTTTTATCCGTTAAATTGAAGTCAAAGAATAATTTTTCATTTTTAAGAAACCATAAACTATCCTGTACGGGTTCAAATTCATATTCAGCAACAAAATCATTAATGTAATTAATGTTTACATCTTTTGCCATTCGCATTTGAATCTTAACTATTGCCCATGTAGTGTCGTTTACCCAAAAATCTCCCCGAAAAGTTCGTTCTTGTTTTCGTTTTGGGATAAATGAAATCTGATAACACCACTTATCACCAATGAAAGAACTGTCAATGAGATAGTATCTGTAGTAGGTTAATCCGAAGTCAGCAATTGGACTTACAAATCCAGGCTCAAATACGGTTTCAAAATTCTCGTAGATATTAATATTCTGATACATCTTACCGGTGAACTGAGAAATACTGGCATTTTCAATTCCTGATATTTTGGTTGCATTTATAATCTCACGTTCTAATTTTGGATTTTTCCTGAAGTAGTAATCGGAAAATGATTCTGTAATAAAAATAGGTAGATATGATTTCCCGGTAATGGCTGATGTGTCAACATAATCGAAGATAAACTGAAAGTTTTTTAACAACCGACTCTCTCTCATTTTTTCATCAACATTATTAATGTCAATTTCGACTTTATTATAAAGTTTGTAGTTATATGAATCAAATTTGCGAGGATTATGCTTTTCTTTATTTGCAATAATATTCCGGAGTATTGGATGAGCAGGATTTTCTGTCGGAAGAACTACAATCTCGTCTAATGCATAAATATTAGGTTCCAGATTGAAATTTATTTCCTGGAAACGATTTTTTTGAACAAGGGAAGTTTTTTGTTTATATCCAACAAAAGAAACGATCAGCGAATCATAATATGTTCTGGTTTCAAGAAAATATTCACCATCAGTATTGGTTATAGTACCTATGGTTGAGTTTTTAAAAGTAACATTAACAAAAGGTATTGGATCGTTTGTTTCAGAATCTCTAATAACCCCTCTTACTTTTGTGATTTGTGCGTATGTTGTTACATTAAATAATATGCAGAAGAATACAGTTAACCCAAATGAGATTTTCTTTATCATTATATAAGCCTAAAATGTTAAAATTATGGTTTAAATTTTATTTGTTTAATCTTTTAACGATTTATTTCTAAATTATTACTTTACTTGTATAAAACAACAGACGTTTAAGAGATATGTTTTATTACAATGGTCATTGAATAAAAAATAATTAAGTTAATATTATTCTAAACTCAAAGAGGAATAAACTCTCTGATTATCCAATAAAAGCTATTCTTAAAAGGTAGTTGGTTAAAGTGGTTAGATTATTTTAAAAAAGGCTAAAAGCAATAATAAAACGATTTTAAATAAAATACAAAACTATATGTTTTTTTGCTTTGAACAATATTCCTTAAACTTTAATTCCAAGAGAAATCTATTTTCTGATCTCCTTTACACTTATTTTTTTTGAGATTATAATACCAACTTCATAAAGAGCAATAAGAGGTAAGGTCACTAAAATCAAACTGAAAATATCAGGAGGTGTAATAATTGCCGCAAGTGTCATAATTACAATTATCGCATGCCTTCTATATTTTTTAAGGAATTCAGGGCTTACCAGTCCAGCTTTGCTTAAAAAATAAATAAGCACAGGAAGTTCGAAAGTTACTCCTGCGGCAATAGTAACCGATGTTATCGTTCCAATATACGATTTTAAATTAATTTGATTAAGAACCTGATCACTCACACTGTAAGATCCAAGAAAATGTACCGACAATGGGGCAATAATAAAAAAACCAAATAAAACTCCTAAAAGAAAAAGAAGTGAGCTAACTGTAACAGCTCCCCTTGTATGTTTAATTTCATTTTCATGAAGGGCAGGTTTCATAAATCGCCAAAACTCCCAGAATATATATGGAAACCCAACAATGATCCCTGCAATTATTGATGTTGTTATGTGCATGGTAAATTGGCCCGCCATTTTAATGCTGATCAACTGAAATATTTTTGTGTTGATGCATAGTTTTGGAATATCCATTCTTTGTCCTAAAAGGCACAAAAGTTTGTTTGTAAAAAAATCCGGATTTTTGGGAGCCAGAATGATTTTATCAAAAACTATATCGCTAAATATAAATGCAACAATAGCCAGAATAACAACAGCCGTGAATGCACGAATTAAATGCCACCTCAACTCTTCGAGATGTTCCAGAAATGTCATTTCTTTTCCTTCAGCTGCCATTATTTATTGCTATATTAAAGTTCGTTGTACTAAACAATTCCTTCTTTTAAAATATCATGAATGTGAACCATTCCGATATATTTGTCTTTTTGCACTACAACTAACTGAGTAATGCTATTGTTTTCCATTAAATGAAATGCATTAATTGCAAGTTCGTTTTTATCAACAGTTTTCGGATTAGCCGACATAATATTCCTGGCAGTTAATTTATCGAAAGATTCATATTTTTGAAGCATACGTCTAATATCTCCATCGGTTATTATCCCCATGATTTTACCAGAATTGTCCAAAACAACTGTAGCACCAAGACGTTTAGAACTAATTTCGAGAATTACATTTTTAACATTGTCATCTACATTAACCTTTGGCACTTCATTATTTTTGTATAAATCACTAACACGCATGTAAAGCTTCTTCCCTAAAGCTCCTCCAGGATGGAATTTTGCAAAATCATCACTTGAAAATCCTCTGTATTCCAGCAAACAAACAGCAAGCGCATCACCAATAACTAATTGGGCAGTAGTACTATTGGTTGGGGCCAGATTGTTTGGGCAAGCTTCTTTATCTACTGTTGATTTAAGAACATAGTCAGATTGTTTCCCCAGGAACGAATCAGTGGTCGAGACCATTCCTATTAACGTATTTCCGCGACTTTTAATTAGAGGAACCAGAACTTTAATTTCAGGGGTATTGCCACTTTTAGATATGCAAATAATAACATCATCATCCTGAATAATTCCAAGATCACCATGTATGGCATCGGCAGCATGCATAAATATGGAAGGAGTACCCGTTGAGTTTAAGGTAGCAACAATCTTTTGGGCAATGTTTGCACTTTTACCAATTCCGGTTATAATAACCCGCCCCTTGCTTTCATATATAATTTTAACAATTTTCTCAAAATCCTGATCGACATAATCAGCTAATTTTCTAATTGATTCTGATTCCTGTAAAATTGTATTCTTTGCTAAGTCAATAATATTCATAGTAAGTAAGTTAAAAATCCGAGATTAATTAAAAAAGTTAAAAAAATGTCGAATTTGATATAATGATTCTTAAAAAATTATTGTAAATTTATGTACAAATGTATTTATTTTTAAAATAAACCAGGAGGGTTTCATTCAAAAACATTATCTTAGATTTGATTAAAAGTTTGTTCATTTGAAAAAACTTTCTTTTTTTTATACATTGACCTAAATCGTTTTATAATATAATTTACAGACAGGCATGAGTGTAGGAGCAGATATTTCATTGAAAGAATACCTGAAAAAATATTTTGGTTTTGATTCTTTTAAAGGCAACCAGGAGGTTGTAATTCGAAATGTACTTGATGGCAATGATTCATTTGTATTAATGCCAACCGGAGGAGGGAAATCTCTTTGTTATCAGTTGCCTTCCTTAATTATGGAAGGGACAGCAATTGTTATTTCACCATTAATAGCCCTGATGAAAAATCAGGTTGATGCTATGCGAGGGTTTAGTACAGAAGATGGTATTGCTCATTTTCTGAATTCTTCGCTTACTAAAACTCAAATGCAGAAAGTTAAACAGGATGTGTTGGATGGCAAGACTAAATTGCTGTATGTAGCTCCTGAATCTTTAACAAAAGAAGAAAATATTTTATTTCTTAAAAAAGCGAAAATCTCATTTTATGCAGTAGACGAGGCACATTGTATTTCAGAGTGGGGACATGATTTCAGACCAGAATATAGACGTATTCGTCCAATAATTAATAAAATAGGAAATGCACCATTGATAGCTCTAACAGCGACAGCAACACCAAAGGTTCAGAGCGATATTCAGAAAAATCTGGATATGTTGGATGCAAGTGTTTTTAAATCATCGTTTAACAGGGAAAATTTATATTACGAAGTTCGACCTAAAGTTGATGCAGCCAAAGAAATCATAAAATTCATTAAAAACAATACTGGCAAATCAGGAATTATATATTGCCTAAGCAGAAAAAAAGTTGAAGAGCTTGCAGAAATCTTACAGGTAAATGGAATTAAGGCATTAGCTTATCATGCTGGTATGGATGCTTCAACAAGAAGTGGAAATCAGGACAAATTCTTAATGGAAGATGTTGATGTTATTGTTGCAACCATTGCATTTGGTATGGGTATAGATAAACCTGATGTTCGATTTGTTATTCATTATGATATTCCTAAAAGTTTAGAAGGTTATTATCAGGAAACTGGTCGTGCCGGTAGAGATGGTGGCGAGGGTAAATGTATTTCTTTCTATAGTTATAAAGATATTCAGAAACTTGAAAAGTTTATGCAGGGGAAACCTTTGGCTGAGCAGGAAATAGGTAAACAGTTATTGTTAGAAACTGTTGCTTATGCCGAAAGCGCTGTTTGCCGAAGAAAAAGCTTGTTGCATTATTTTGGCGAGGAATATCAGGTTGATAACTGTGAAAACTGCGATAATTGTAATCATCCTAAAGAACAATTTGAAGGCAAAGAAGATGTAGTTTTAGCATTGGAGACTATTATTGCTGTTAAAGAAAAATTTAAAGCCGAGCATGTTGCCAATGTGATTTCAGGAGTTAAGAATTCATCTATTAAATCATATAAACATCACGAACTGGATGTTTTTGGCGAAGGTTCTAAAGAAGATCCAAAATATTGGAATGCCGTTATCAGACAAGCTCTTATAGCAGGGTTTATTGATAAAGATATTGAAAACTATGGTTTGCTGAGTGTAAATGAAGCCGGTAAAAACTTTATTGAAAATCCTGTTTCGTTTACCTTAACCAAAGATCATGATTATGAATCGGCAGATGATGATTTGGATGCTAAGTCGGGTGAGGGAAAAACCGCTGCAGTTGATAATGAGTTATTTAATATTCTGAAAGATCTTCGAAAAAAAGTTGCTAAGGATTTGAATTTGCCACCTTTTGTTATTTTTCAGGATCCTTCCATTGAGGATATGGCAATACAATATCCGATTAGTATAGAAGAGATGCAGCAAATTGCTGGTGTAGGAGCAGGGAAAGCTCAAAAATATGGAAGTAAATTTGTTGAGCTAATTAAAAAGTATGTTGAGGAGAAGGAGATTATCAGACCCATGGACATGGTTGTTAAATCCGTAGTAAACAAATCTGGAATGAAGGTTTATATCATTCAAAGTATTGACCGTCAGATGTCACTGGTGGATATTGCAGATGCAAAAGGATTAGAAATGCCTCAATTGCTTGATGAAATTGAATCAATTGTTCAGTCAGGAACAAAAATAAATATCGATTATTACATAAATGAAACCATTGATGAAGATAAGCAAGAGGATATTTATGAATATTTCCGCGAAGAAGCCGAGACAGAATCTATTGAGGCTGCTCTTGAAGAATTAGGAGAGGATGAATATTCAGAAGAAGAAATTAGACTTATGCGAATTAAATTCTTCTCAGAATTAGGTAACTAACCTAAAACTAATTCGTCTTTAATAAAATTCATAAGGGAATATTAGTTCCCTTATTTTTTAAACAATAAAAACAGAATCTGTGGAAAAAGTATTGCAAATTAACGATTTAAGTAAAAATTACGGAAGAATACAGGCTGTAAAGAATGTTTCTTTCACTGTTAATAAGGGTGAAGTTTATGGTATTCTTGGACCCAATGGAAGTGGTAAAACAACTACACTGGCTGTTGTTTTGGGAATACTTAATGCAAATGGCGGAAGCTACCAATGGTTTAATGAGCCTTTTACAAAACTCGCCAGAAGAAGAATTGGCTCCTTAATTGAAACACCTAATTTTTATCCTTATTTGACTTTATGGGAGAATCTGAAAATTGTCGCCAAAATTAAAGATGCTCCTGATGAAGATATTAACCATGCTTTAGGTGTAGCAAATCTGCTGAAAAGAAAACATACAAATTTCGGTCATTTATCTCTCGGGATGAAACAACGAATGTCGATGGCGGCAGTGCTTATTGGAAACCCAGAGGTTTTAGTGTTGGATGAACCAACAAATGGATTAGACCCGGAAGGATTTGCTGAAGTAAGAAATATTATTCAATCACAGGCAAATCAGGGTAAGACGATCATTATTGCCAGTCATATTCTAGATGAAGTAGAAAAAGTTTGTTCGCATGTGGCAATTTTAAAATCAGGTGAATTGATTGCAAATGGGAAAGTTGGTGAATTATTATCTACAGAAGAAACCGTTTATATTCAATCAGAGAGGATGGAGGAGTTAATAGAGGTTTTAAATAACTCTGACTTAACGAGCAAAGTATACAAAGTTGAAAACGATTTGGCTATTGTATTAAATGTAAACTATAAATCAGCTGATTTGAGTAAGTTTTGTTTTGAAAAAGGATTTCCTCTTTCAAAAATTGTGGTTAAAAAACAAAGTCTTGAAGATCAGTTTTTACAGTTAGTTAAATAAAATAAGAATAGAATAAAATTACAAAAGATGAAAAAACTTTTCGGTCTGGAAAAAATAAAAGCATTATCATATCCTGCCTTTAAAACACTAATGATTATTCATTTTGTACTTTTCTTTTTAGTTATTCTGATAGGTTCGAGATTACATTTTAGTATTCCGGGGTTTTCAGTTAAAGGATTATATCAGTTCCCAAATATTTGGGAATTTTTCCCTTGGGTAGCCAGCTGGTTTAATTTGTTTTTAGCAATTGTTGTGATTGTTTTAGTGGGGAACGAATTCGCATTTAAAACATTTCGCCAGAATGTGATTGATGGCTTAAGTCGAAATGATTTGATTAAAGGGAAACTAATTTTAATTGTGACAATTGCCATTTATACTTTTGTTATGGTATTGTTAGCTGTTTTAATTTTCGGATTTATTAATACGAAAGAACTTAGCTTTACTATTATTTTCGAAAACTCATATTTATTGTTGGTTTATTTTATTCAAGCAATTGGATATATGACATTAGGTTTGTTGATCTCAATTATTTTCAGGAATAATGGATTATCAATTATCATGTTTATTTTATATTACTTCCCAATAGAACCAATTATTCGTGTTATGTTTAAATCTGAAGCCAGAAGATTTTTCCCGGTAAAAATCATTTCGAATTTAACACCAACCCCTGAATTTCTTACAATGACATCGGAAAAAACATATACCAATGCTTCGGGAACAAGCTCTTTAGATTTTAGTTCAATTGGTTTATTACCGGAAAAATTACCACTGGGCATTACACTTATCTTAGCAGCAGGATACATTGGATTTTTTATAGCCTTATCAACAATACTGATGAATCGAAAAAATTTATAAAATAAAAAATCCCGTATTCCAACGGGATTTTTTAACTAAAATGAACCTGATTCCTAATTTTAAGATAGATTTTTACTTTTATCTAATTCGACTATTTGTG
Source organism: Bacteroidales bacterium (assembly GCA_003446015.1). Taxonomy (GTDB): domain Bacteria; phylum Bacteroidota; class Bacteroidia; order Bacteroidales; family UBA12077; genus UBA12077. The sequence goes on from DMBU01000138.1 coordinate 13,001, forward strand.
AACACATTTCATAATTTTCAACGCTTATAAAATAGGATAATAAACTGTTTAAAAAACATTCATCGTTAAAATATGGGTGATGAACATCAAACATAATTTCACCTTTAATTGTAAGGTTAAAATAATCATCTTTACTTATTTCAACAATTTCGTTTTCCTGCTCAACAGAATTATTCGTATCACGATTTGATTCCGTCATTTTCGAAAAATCAACAATGTCGTTATGATAGTTTTCAAGATAGTTCATAATTTCTCTTTGAAGCTTTATAGCATCAGCATTTTCATTAAGAATCTTTTTACTAAAAAGAAATCGGTGACTAAGCTTTTCAGAGCGATCTTCTGAAACAGGTTCTTTTAAGATTTCTTTTACCTCAAGTTCATATTGATGAATAAGGTCAAGGTTAAACCGAACCTTTTGTTTTAAAATCTTAATCGAATTTTTTAGGTTTTCGATCATAATCTTTTATTTATTAGTTTGTTGTTGTATCTCTGAGAACAAGTATATAGCTACGTTTGTTTTCAAATTTTGACGAAAGTCAAAAATTGAATGATTAATGGATAAAAAGGTTGAATAGAATTACTTACGATTTGGTATCGAGAGCATCACGAAGTCCATTTCCTACCAAGGTGAATGATAATACCATGAGCATAATTGCCAATCCGGGGAGAATAGCCAGATAAGCTTTATCCATAATAATATAACCGTAATGTTCTTTTATCATTGTTCCCCAGGACGGCACAGGTGGTTGAACCCCAATTCCCAGGAAGCTTAATCCTGCTTCAAGAAGTATTGCCGTAGCAAAATTAGCAGCCGAAATAATAATTACCGGACTCATTATGTTAGGTAGTATATGCCGGAAAATGATTCTTGCATTTCCAAAACCAAGAGCTCTTGCTGCTTCAACATACTCTTTTTCGCGAATACTTAAAACCTGTCCGCGAACAACACGGGCAACCTCAACCCACATGGTTAATCCAACGGCAATAAATATTTGCCAAAATCCTTTTCCAATAACAAGGGTTATTGCAATAACCATAAGCAAAGTAGGAATTGACCAAATTACATTTATCAGCCACATAATTAAATCGTCAACAACACCTTTATAGAAACCTGCAATAGCTCCCAGTGTAATTCCAATTAACAAGGATATAAAAACGGATATAAAACCAACAGAAAGAGATACTCGTGTTCCAATTAATAAACGACTTAATAAATCTCTTCCAAATCGGTCGGTGCCAAGTAAAAAGTGTTTGGTAATAAGATGTTCTTTTTCAATTTGACTTTTTAATTGAACTAAAGAAATCGTTTGTTGTGTTCCTTCAATATTTTTATAGTAAAAACTTCCATTCTCAAAAAGAATTTTTGATTCATACTTAACCTTAGCAATAACATCTATTGGATTTATTTCTTTATAGATAGGTTCTTCTCCTTTAACATCATTAAATTCTTCTAGAACAAGTCTTTCGTTCTCGAAATAGTAGTTGTTTATTGGAATATAATTGTATGTATCTTTTGTTCCAAAAATTACTTTCTTAAAAAACCCGGTTCTTTCTTGTTGTTCGTTTTTCTGAGATTTTATCATTAAACATTTAAACCCGGGTGATTTGGTAGAAATTTCAAGAATTTGATTGTTAGCATAACTACTTTTGTCAGGAGTAATCAGGTAACCAAGTATCCCAATGATTAAAGCTAATAGAATAAAGAACAATCCAAATAGAGAGAGTTTATTTTGCTTAAATCTTTCCCAGGCTAGTTTGTTTAACGAACCACTAACTTCTGTTTTTTGTTTTCGGAATATCATCAAGATCCAAAATTATCTTTTTTCTTTAAAAGATCGGTTTTTCCATTGAAAATTTCCAAGCAATCCGAAAAATACAGTATACACAATATAAAAAGGATAAATTACCTGTAACGGGAAAAACAGCCATAATAATCTTTGTTGATTAAAAAATCGTGAAACAGGAATAAGTATGAGTAAATCAAATACAGATTTTATGATAAAAATTGAAATAAATTTAATAAAGACAGGATGATTCCAGATGGAAAAAAACAAACAAAAAATTAACGTGAGATTAGTAAATGCAACGATCAGCGCAGTTAAAATAATGTCAAAATCTTTATAAGCTTTGCTTTTAGATGTCCATCTAATACGTTGGTTAAAAAATTCATTGATCGATTTTGCGGCTTTGGTATATACAATTGCATCTTTTGATTTTATAAAATGAATAGCATTTTGAAAGTTACTTTTTGCATATTGCATTAAAAACACATCATCACCGGAAGCATAATTATGTTGAAGATCTGCTTCAATAAAAACCGATTTTTCGAATAAGAGATTAGCCCCGTTGCTCATTATCGGATGGTTAATCCCGATAGCTCCTGCCCCTGTGCCGATTAAACTCAGGAATTCTAAAGCCTGAAATTTTTGAAACATAAGTCTTTCATTTTTAATACAAACCGGGGCTGATAATATTTGTGGTTTAAATGTTAAATAATAACTCACTAAAGAAGTAATCCAATTTTCATTCATGATACAATCAGCATCGGTAGTAATAATAATATCTGAAACGGATGATTTTATTCCGAAAGTCAACGCGTCTTTTTTACGGGAATTATTCATAGGGAGTCTGATGATTTTTATAAATTCATGTTTTTTAATGCGTTCATTTACAATGTTAAAGGTATTATCGTCCGAGTGATCATCAACAATAATAATTTCAGTTTTATTTTTAGGATAAGTTTGTCTGATGAGTGATTCTATTAACGGGATAATATGATGTTCTTCGTTTCGACAAGCAATTACAATGCTAACTGAAATTGGATTTACAATTGGCTTAAAAACATTTTTTTTTAGTTTTACCCAACCCATAACAAACATTAAAATAATGATGGAGTAAATTCCAATGATAAAAAAACCGATATACATAATTATTGACATAGTTCAAAAGTAATATTTTTAAACGATTAGTAATTGTGTATAAGACAAGATTAAATGTATTGACTATCGATATCAATTTTCATATCTTAGCTAAAATCATTCCGTCATGAAAAAACACATTTATTTTTTGCGACCTTTGATAGTAATCCTGTTAATAACTATGGTGATTGAATGTAATTCACAATCAGACAATTTTAAGAATCAGGCATGCACAGATAGAGAGCCGGTAGTAGCAGGATCGTTTTATCCTGACAATCCAGTTGCATTAAACGCCCAGTTAGAATCATTGTTTGCACAAGCATCGGGTGTTAAAACACACGATAATGTGTTGGCCATAATTGCACCACATGCGGGCTATGTTTTTTCAGGAAAAGTAGCGGCATCAGCATACAACCAAATAGATCCTGATAAAGAATACGAAAATATTTTCATTATTGCATCTAGTCATAGAGTGCTTTTTAATGGAGCATCAATTTATAATCAAGGCGATTACATTACTCCATTAGGAAAAGTAAACGTAAACAAGGAGCTTGCCAACAAATTAATTAACGAAAACGTGGTTTTTGTTTTTAATCCCGAAGCACATTCTGCCGAACATAGTATTGAGGTTCAATTGCCATTTTTACAATATAAAATGAAAAAGAATTTTCAGATTATTCCCATAGTTACCGGAACACAAACCTTAGGTGAGATAAAGGAAATTGCAAAAGCCTTAAAGCCTTATTTTAACGATAAGAACTTATTTATCATAAGTTCAGATTTCTCTCATTACCCAAATTATAATGATGCAATTCATGTTGATAAAATAACAGGGGATGCGGTTTTAGCGAATTCTGTTTCTAAAGTTATTGATGCCATAAATGAAAATGCATCGACAAATGTTGAGAATTTAGTAACCAGTTTATGTGGATGGCCGGCTGTGCTTTCTTTACTAAATATTACCCAGAACGACAGGTCCATTCAAGTTATTCCTGTTGATTATCAAAATTCGGGTGATGCTTTAGGTGATAAAATTCGTGTTGTGGGTTACCACGCAATTGTTTTTGCAAAGAAAAAAATACAAAATATGTCAAATCAATTTAAACTAACAAATCAGGAAAAGGAACAGCTTTTAGAATTGGCACGAAATACGATAAATCATTATTTAATTACGGGTAAATATCTAAAAGTAAATGAATCGGATTTGTCACATGCAATGAAATCGGATTGTGGCTCATTTGTTACTTTGCACAAGAATGGTGCTTTAAGAGGTTGTATTGGTCGTTTTGTTGCTGATGAACCTCTCTATGCCATCGTGCAAAAAATGGCCATTGCCGCAGCAACCGAAGATAAAAGATTTCCTGTTGTTGAAAAGCTGGAGATGGATGAAATTGAACTGGAGATTTCAGTACTAACACCTCTGCAAAAAATTGAATCGATCGATGAAATTGAAATGGGGCGACATGGAATTTATATTAAAAAAGGATTTGCTTCCGGAACATTTTTACCACAGGTTGCCATAGAAACAGGATGGACAAAAGAAGAATTTTTAGGATATTGCTCCCGTAATAAAGCTGGTCTGGGTTGGGACGGATGGAAAGAGGCAGAGATTTATATTTACGAAGCTTTAGTGTTTGGCGAAGACGACATTTTAAAGGAATAATGTTATGCATGTTTATGGATTTGTACCTGTTATTGGAATATGTTTACTAATTTACTTCTCAAGTTACTTTTTAACTAAAACAGAGTACCTGAAATTCACAACACATCGTCGGATTTGGAATTTGCTTTTATTAATTTCGTTTTTAATTGCAGGTACACTTGGTCTTTTTATGTCTTTTATAAAAAGCTTTGAATTAGATTTAGAGATTCCGGAATTTATTTTAAAAATACATGCCGGTTTTGGGATGGTTTGGTTTGTTATTGCTTTTTTCCACTTTTCATGGCACCTTAGCTATTTTAAAAAAGCCATAAAAGTTTTAGTTACATCGAATGAAAATTGATAAAACTGTTTAATAAGCTTAAGCTTTAAATGAGACTAACACATAAAATCAAATTACTTAGTTCCTCAAAAGGAATTGTTAAGCCCGGAGTTATATTGCTGGGCTTTGTTGCACTGGCAACACAGATAATTCTATTAAGGGAATTCCTTACTTTTTTTAATGGTAATGAATTAGTAATCGGAATAATTCTTGCCAACTGGATGCTTCTTACAGGATTGGGAGCATACCTTGGTAAATTTATTGGAACGGATCACAACAGGGAATATTTAACATTGCTGTTCTTAAGTTTACTTGCATTTATGCCTGCGATTACGGTTTTAGTGCTACATTTTGCATGGTACTCTTTTTTCCCACGAGGAATCATGGCGGGAATCTTTCACGTATTTTCTTATTCTTTATTAATTTTAGGGCTGTTTTGTATTGTTTCCGGAATGCTGTTTACTCTTTTTGCAAAGCAGGAATCACTTAAAATAAATGAAAATAAAATAGGGAGCGTATATGCATGGGAATCTCTTGGCAGTATGATCGGAGGTTTTATTTTGAATTTTATTTTAATTTGGGTTTTTACTACTTTTCAAAGTCTTTTTCTGATTATGATTTTTGTTAGCATGATAACTGCTATCTTATTTTTTAAAACACATTATTATTTTTCTTCTGGAATACTGATTATAATTACAACTGTAGTTTGTTTTTGGTTTTTACAAAACAACATGGATCAAAAAGTCAGAGCATTGGCTTTTCCGGGACAATTAGTTGAATATACCAGCGATTCTCCGTTCGGGATTTTTTCTATCACCCAACAACAAGGACAAACAAATTATTATGAAAATAATATTTTAATGGCTTCTTCCGGTGATATTTTTTCGAAAGAGGAGGCGGTGCATTTTGCTATGATCCAGCATGAAAATCCAAAAAATATATTGGTTCTTTCGGGAATTATTTCCGGAGTTATTGATGAAATAATTGAATATCCTGTAAACTCAATCGATTATGTTGATATAAATCCTGAAATAATTAAGATTGCAAAGAATAATTTAAATGCAGATTCTTACGAAAGTGTTCATTTAATTGAGCAGGATGCAATTCGATTTTTAAAAGTAAGTAACAAAAAATATGATGTGATATTAATAAACCTTCCAAAACCTTCAACAATTCAACTTAACAGATATTACACCTTAGAATTTTTTAAGTTACTTAAAAAGAATATGAATGATCAGGCTGTAATTTCATTATCAATTCCGGCAAGCGGAAATTACATGAACAAAGAAGCAAAGGAATTACTCTCAATTATTTATAATACCTTAAAAACAGCATTTGAAAATGTATTAATTCTTCCTTCTAGTAAAGATTTTCTTGTGGCTTCAGACATGAAGTTAACTTATAAAATAGCCGAAGCAATCGAAGAACGTAATGTGCCAACGGAATATGTAAACAGCTATTATTTTGATGATGATTTGCTTCAATTTCGAAGTGAGCAAATTATGAAACAGTTAAATCGCAATGCACCTGTTAATAAAGATTTTAGTCCGGTATTTTATCAAAGCCAGATTAAACTGTGGATGAGTCATTTTAAAATTAAATATTGGATTCCGGCTGTGCTGATTTTACTTTTTTCAGGATTCTTTTTCTTCAAAACAGGTATTGTTAATAAAGGCGCTTTTGCTGCGGGTTTTGCCGGAACAAGTATTGAAATTGTATTGATTTTAGTTTTTCAGGTGCTTTTTGGATACGTATATGCTGTGGCAGGAGTATTTATTATGGTTTTTATGGGTGGATTAGCTTATGGTTCTTTTTATGTACCTAACTATTTTAAAGAAACTAATCGGGAAACATTCAAAATTCTTCAAATTGCAATTGTTGTTTTCTCTTTTTTATTACCACTTATATTTATGCTCTTTAAAAAGATACAGGTACCGGATTTAGTTTTGTTTGTTATATTCACAATCTTGGTTTTAGTTATTTCAGTCTTAACGGGTGCAATCTTTTCTGTTGCATGTAAGATTTCCGAAAAGGATTATGGAACAATAGCATCAAATGTATACGGACTTGATTTGATTGGAGCAGCAACAGGAGCCTTGTTATTTTCTATATATTTAATTCCTTTATTAGGGTTTGCATGGTCAATCGTTATTGTTGGGGTTTTGAATTTGATTGTAACAACTGTGCTGCGAGTTAAAATCTAATAATTAAAATTTACTGGATTAGGATTTTCTTATATTTAATATTTAAAACACTGTCAACATATTCTGAACTTCTTTTAAATGATTCACTAGAATTTTTCATATCTTTTATTAATGCAAGTAATCTATATTTGTCTGATTTACTTTTGCTATCAATAGAATTGTATACCATATCTGAAATTGTATTCTTATACATATTCAGGTGTTCAATATTTTCGCTTAAGTAGGTAAATGAAGATAAAAGTTCATAATCGATTCTTGTAACAAGTTGAGAATTCTCTAAGATTTTCCATCCTGATTGAATTAATGATTTTGTTTTTAAACCATTATTTTTCTTAATTAAATCAAGAATGCTTAAGTTGCTGTTGTTAAGATAATAACCTATTGTGTCAGTCTGATTTTCGAGATGTTTAATTTGCACATTAATATTTTCCATGTTTGACTTATTGTCATTATAGATACTAACAATTGATTTCTTTACAAATTCATTTTCTTTACGTTGCTCCTTCCAGTTACTTAAAACTAAAGCAATTAAAACACCTAAAAATGCAGGAATAAAATCTAAAATTATCTTTTTATAATGTTGTTTCATTTTTAACTTATTTAAGTGAAGCATGCAAAAGTAAAAAAATATTGTTTCTATCAGATTCTTTTTATTTTTTTCACAAAGGAGATAAATTAAAGTCTATATTCTTGATACTGGAATCTAAAAATCTTAAATTGTAAGTTTGAGAATAACTTGACCGATTTAGATTTGCATAATTATGGATCATAAAATCAATAAAAGAGATTTTATTAAATATGGATTTTTAGGCTCTTGTGCTTTTGCTCTTGGAATTGGAAAAGCACAGGCATTTTCTATAATATTATCCGAAAACAAAGAGGAATTATGGAAATGGAGCAAATTATCAAAATACTACATTGATACTCCAAAAGGAATAAAATGCCTGATTTGTCCAAATGAGTGTGTTATCAAAGAAGGTGAAGCAGGAGATTGTAAATCGAGAATTAATCATCAAAGTAAAATTTATTCCATCGGATATGGGAATCCCTGTTCAATCAATGTTGATCCAATTGAAAAAAAACCTTTATATCATTTTTTACCTGAAAGTAAAGCTTTTTCGCTCGCAGTTGCAGGATGTAATCTGGCTTGTTTGAATTGTCAAAACTGGCAAATTTCGCAAGTTGGCCCAAAAGAAACCCGCAATTTTGATTTAATGCCCCCCGAAGTATATAAACAAGCTGAGTATTATAAATGCCAGTCTATTGCTTATACTTATTCTGAGCCTATAGCGTTCTACGAGTATTTTTTAGATTCATCGAAAATTGCACATGAACATGGAATGAAGAATGTAATGGTTTCTGCCGGATATATTAACGAAAAACCTCTACGCGAAGTAGCTAAATATATTGATGCAGCAAATATCGACCTTAAGAGTTTTGACGATGAGTTATATGCCCGATTAAATGCAGGTAAATTACAACCTGTTTTAGATACACTTAAAATATTAAAAGATGAAGGTGTTTGGCTAGAAATCACAAACCTCATTGTTCCTGAATGGACTGATGATATGGGAATGATTAAGCAAATGTGTAAGTGGCTTTACAAAAATGGCTTTGATGAAACACCCTTGCATTTTAGCAGGTTCTCGCCACTTTACAAATTAACTCATTTATCACCAACACCTGTAAATGTTTTAAATAATACCAGAACTATTGCACAGGATGCCGGATTAAAATATGTTTATATTGGAAATGTTCCCGGGTCGAATTCCCAAAATACGATATGTCCAAAATGTAAGGAAACTGTTATCGAGCGTAAAGGATTTAGTATTTTGCAAAACAACATCGTAAATGGAAAATGTAAAAGTTGCAATACCCCTATAGCAGGGATTTGGAATTAGGTTTATACTTTAAAACCAATATTGGTCCAATTATACCCAGAATAACTCCGGCAGCATTTGAATAAAAATCTATTGGGTTAAAAGTTCGGCCCGGAATATAAGCTTGGGCATACTCACTTAATCCTGAAAATATTAATGCTGTTGCTAAAAATAAAATCAAATGTTTTGTATTAATATTTAAGTAATTATCGGCTTTCCAGAAAAAATAGAGAATTGCTAAACTTAAATAAACCAAAAAGTGAATAATATAATCTAACCGAAAGCTTTTTTCTTTTACATCAATTTTTAATTGAGGGCTATTGGGAGTTAAGGTAAAATAAATAATAAGTGCTACCCAAAACCAGAATAGTATAGCAAATAATTTTTTGTTTTTAAGCAGAAACTCCATTATTCATTAGATGTATCAAGGATCATGTCCTTTTGGTTAAAATTTTTTGAAGGAGGAAAGATAAGAATAGTTTTAATAACTTAATGTTAATATTTTAGATCTAATATCTAAATCGATTTTGATTTAAGTCGAAGACTATTTAAGACTACCGAAACAGAACTAAACGCCATTGCTCCACCTGCAATCATTGGGCTTAACATAAATCCATTTACAGGGTATAGAATTCCAGCTGCAATAGGAATAGCAATAATATTATAAATAAATGCCCAAAAAAGGTTTTGTTTAATGGTTTTTAAGGTTGCATTGGATAATTGTAATGATGAAGCAATTTTTTCCAGGTCGCCTTTTACCAGGGTAATATCTGCACTTTCAATGGCAATGTCAGTTCCATGCCCCATGGCGATTCCTAAATCAGCCTGTGAAAGTGCAGGAGAATCATTAATACCATCACCAACCATGGCTACTTTAAATCCTTTTTGTTGTAGGTCTGTAACATAGTCCAGTTTATCCTTAGGCAAAACCTCAGCTTTAAAGTTTTTAATGCCGGCTTTTTCGGCAATCTCCCTTGCTGTTCTGTAATTATCTCCGGTTAGCATATGAACCTCAAGTTTCATGCTATGTAATTTCTGAATAGCTCGCAGGGAACTTTCCTTAATTTGATCCGAAATACTTATTATTGCAACTAAATCTTTATTTTTTGCTATAAAAACCTGTGTTTGGGCATCATCTCCAAACTGATTAAAGTATTGATGTTCTTCCTCTATTCCCAGATTATTCTCTTTCATTAACTGGTAATTACCAATTAAGTATTTGTTTTCATAAATTGTTGCTGAAACACCTAATCCTGTTTGGCTATTAAATTTAACTACATTTAAACTTGTATTCGATAAATGATTTAAATAACGAACAATTGAACCTGCAAGTGGATGTTCTGATTTTCTTTCAATAGCTAATACATCTTCAAGTATTTGATCTCTTTTTATGTCACTTTTTAACCAAACGATTTCGTTAACCTCAGGTTCTCCTTTTGTAATTGTTCCTGTTTTGTCAACAACAATAATGTCAATCTGTTTTGCTGTTTCCAGTGTTTCTGCATTTTTTATTAAAATGCCATTTTCAGCTCCTTTACCAATTCCCACCATTAAAGCTGTGGGAGTTGCTAAGCCAAGGGCACACGGACATGCAATAATTAATACGGTAACAAGTGTTACAAATGAGTATGTTAAGGCTGGTTCTGGTCCCCAAAAAAACCAAACAGCAGCACTAAGAATGGCAATACCAATTACAACAGGTACAAAAATGGAAGCGATTTTATCGGCAAGTTTCTGAACAGGAGCTTTACTTCCCTGAGCATTTTTAACCATTTCTATGATTTGAGAAAGCATGGTGTCCTTACCTGTTTTTTCGGCAATCATTTTAAAACTACCAGTGCTATTTATGGTAGCACCAATAACCAGATCATTTTCATTTTTTTCAACTGGAAGAGATTCTCCGGTAATCATGCTTTCGTCAATAAAAGATGATCCTTCTATAACTTTACCATCAACAGGAATTTGTTCTCCCGGACGAATAATAATGATATCTCCCGGAATAACATCATCGATAGAGATTTCAATTTCTTGTTTATTTCTTATTACCCGTGCTGTTTTAGCTTTTAAACCCATTAGTTTTTTAATGGAATCAGAAGTTTTTGATTTGGCTTTTTCTTCAAGATATCGGCCTAATAAAATTAGAGCGATTATCGTAACAGCGGCTTCGAAATAAACATGAGGTTGTATTCCTTGCGAAATCAGAAATTCAGGAAAAAGGGTATTGAAAGTGCTAAATAAAAAAGCTGTTCCGGTGCTAAGAGCAACAAGCGTATCCATATTGGTTGACTTGTTTTTTGCTTGTTTGTATGCGATAATAAAAAAATCACGACCAAACCAACCTAATACAGGAATTGTTAAAACAAGCATGATCCAATTAACCATAGGCTTGTGATGAAAAAACATAGCCAGAATAAATATTGGGAATGCCATTAAGATCGAATACAGTGCTTTTTCTTTTGCCTTCTTTAATTTTATCTTTTCCTTTGCCTCTATTTCATCAGAATTAATCTCAGAACTATCAATATTAAGCTTATAGCCAATACTCTCTATTGATTTTTCAAAATCTTTTGAAGAAACCTTGTTCTCGTCATATTCGACAAGAACACTCGCAGAGGCAAAATTTACATTGGCAGATTTTACTCCATCGAGAGAAGAAAGCATAGACTCTACACTTTGTGCACAAACAGCACAACTCATCCCATCAACATCATATGTTTCTTTTTTAAAACTCATTAAGTAAAATCTTAGCTATATTAATTACAAAATTAATCTTTTAATTCATCAATTGTATAACCTTCTTTCTTTACAGCACTTTGAACTACTCTTAATATTTCTTCTTCGTCTGATGGATTTTCAAAATCAACTTCCAATGTTCTGTCCTGAACATCTAGAAAAACTCTCCACGATTTTATTTTTTTTATTGCTTCAATACCGGGTTTAATAGCATTTACGCAGCCATTACATTTAAGGCTGGTTTTAAATCTTAATGTTTGCATATTTTATAACGAATTAATTACTCTTTCAAGTTTGACTTTAATTTCTTGTGCAGTACTTGCCAAATCAGGGTTTTGAACAGCCATCATAGATGCTTGCGGATCGACTGCCGAAACATCAATTTTACCATTGTCTAATTCCTGAACTACGATATTGCATGGAAGCATTAAACCAATATAGGGTTCGTGTAATAGAGCTTGGTGAGCATTTGGAGGATTACAGGCGCCAAGGATTTTATATTTTCGGAAATCAACATCAATTTTCTTTTTTAAAGTCTCTTTAACATCAATTTCTGTCAATACACCAAATCCTTCTGACTTTAATTGTTCAGTTACTTTTTGAACTGCAGTTTCAAAATCGGTTGAAATTGTTTTGTTAATGTAGTATGACATGACTTTAATTTTTTAAGTAAAATCGGCCCCAGAAGCGTCAAAGAAAATGATTATGAGAAAAATTACCTTGTTATTAACCCTGCTTCCGGAACCGATTTGTATTTAGTAAACAACTATGAAGTAAAATTGTTTACCATATCTTTTATTTTTTGCAATTATTATCGCAACAACATGCTATTTTATTTTTTCTTACTTTTTCGAAAGCTTCTTTACCTTCTTTAAAAGTAAACCATGCTATACCTAAAGATCCTAATATGTCAATGTACCCTATCTTAAATATTTCGTATAATCCGCTCGATGCTAATAAAACTATGGATAAATACAAACATGATTTAGTACAATTTGCATCAGCAATGATTGCCTCAGAATCCAGTTTTTTACCAATTACTAATTTATAACGCATTAAAAAGAACATTGTTGCGATTGAAACTCCCGAAATTATTAATCCGGGAATGGTTGTTTCTGGCTTGCTTTTTTCAATAATACTAAATACAGCACCAAAAATAATCCCAACAGTTAATAAATAAAAACCAGAGCCAGTTATTCTTAAGGCTTGTCTTTCGAATTTATCTGTTTGGTCAACTTCAGAAAACCTCATTCTTAGAACCATGTGTGCAATTCCAATTCCTGAAATTACCTCCACAAAACTATCAGAACCAAAACCTAACAATGATAAGGATTCATCTTCAATTCCAAAATAAACAGATATTACTCCTTCTAAGATATTATAAACAATAGTTATAATACTTAGAATAAATGCAGTATTTAGGAGTTTTTGACGGTTCATATAAGAATAAAAGATGTAATTATCTTTAACTGCACAAATGTAACTAATTAATTTTTATTTGAACTTTTTTTCAACAAAAAAACAGATCCAATAATTGCAGGAATTGCTAAGTTAATGATCCAAAGAATACTAGTTGATAATACAATTCCTAAACTATTATTTGAGAAAAATCCAATAAAGAAAATTGCCAAAGAACCACGAATACCGAGTTCAATAAGAGTTGAAGTTGGAATAAGGCTGGTAAACAGGTAAGTTAAACTAATTGAAATATATGCTTGTGTAATAGTTAAATGAATATTGAAAATTTTGAGCAATAAAAAGAACTGACTCATAAAAACGAAATATCGCAAAAAGCTTAAAAGAGCAACTTGAAGTAATGAAATTGTTTTTATTTCAGAAAAAACGTCAAGTTGATCTGCTCTTTTTTTAAAAAACGAAAATTTGAAAAACAGCGGCTTGATTTTATACACATTAAAGTAGCTCCAGATAAGAAAAAGAAACAAAATAAATAATAGACCTGAACTAATGCTATTGAATACGGAACCAATTCTGAACTTATCCGGATAAAGGGCTAAAACAAGAATCAAACCAATTATTCCGGTAGTTACAGTTGTAAGAAACTGAGCTAAGCTTCCAACACCCGTGGCAAGAACTCCAAAGGTTCGTTTTCCTTTATTCAAAAACATTGCTCTTCCTCCAATTTCGCCAAGCCTGTTTGGTGTAAAAATGCCAATGGTAATACCCGAAAAAACTGCTTTTAAGGCATCAACAAAAGTGAATTCCTGAATTTTTTCAACAAGAATTCTCCATTTAATGGTTTCAAGGCTCCAGTTTAAAAACATTAGTAAAAAAAGAATAATGATTCTCCAAAAATCAATACACTTAAAATTCTGATTTGCAAAGGTTAATACTTTTAATTCTTCAAGATTTACAATTTTATAAATAATAAAACCATAGGATAGTAAGACCAAAAGAATGCTTATGATTATTTTAAGAGATTTCCTTTTCATTAAGACTTTTATTCTGTAATGCCAAAGATATAAGAAGAATCGATATTGTTTGATATTGATTTTAGTTTTTCGATCTTTGCAGCATAAAGTTTCAGAATCGTGTTAACTCTTTTTTATTATTCATTTTTAATTAATCAGTACTCATTATATGTCATATGTTCGCCCCAAAAAAAGCCTTGGTCAACATTTTTTGAAAGATCAAAATATTGCTCAAAAAATTGTAGATGCTATTGATGGATTTCCACAAAAAACAGTATTAGAGATCGGACCGGGTACTGGAGTTTTGACATCTATTTTGGTTAAAAAGGAAGATATTGATGTTTATGCAATTGAAATAGATTCAGAAGCCTATGAATATTTACAGGCTGCATATCCCTCGTTAGGAGAAAAGCTTATTTTTAAAAATGTATTAAAGTTTGATCTGAAAGAAGTTTTTAATTCACCGATTACTATTATTGGGAATTTTCCATACAATATTTCCAGCCAGATATTCTTTAAAGTTCTTGAAAATCGAGATTTGGTTTTAGATGTGGTTTGTATGATTCAAAAAGAAGTGGCAGAAAGAATTAAAGCTTCGCACGGTAATAAAACCTATGGAATATTAAGTGTTTTTTTACAGGCCTTTTACGATATTAATTATTTATTTACTGTCGGACCAAAGGTATTTGATCCTCCGCCAAAAGTTAATTCGGCTGTAATACATTTGAAAAGGAACCAGAGAGAAAATTTAGGATGTAATGAAGAGTTGTTTTTTAAAGTTGTAAAACTGGGTTTTAATCAACGAAGAAAAACATTACGAAACTCTTTAAAAAGTATTTTGTTAAATTTACAAACAAACGATGAGATTTTTAGGAAACGACCTGAGCAACTGAATGTGGAAGATTTTATTTATCTTACAAATATGATTGATTCTAGTACAAAATAATATAATAATGCTGTATTATGGCCATGCAATTTGAATTAACCAAAGAATACATTGATCAGCTTCGCGATCATATTGAAAAAAGCAACGAAGTTGAAGTTTTTCAGTTGGTAAAGGACCTCCACCCGGCAGATATTGCTGAAATTTACGATGAACTTGATATTGATGAAGCACGCTTTGTTCATGTAATACTTGATAATGAGGTTGCTGCTGAGGTTCTTGTTGAGTTAGAAGAAGATGATCGTGAACGATTTCTGAAAATTTTACCCAGCGAAGATATTGCCAGATTCATTAACAACCTTGATTCAGATGATGCAGCCGACGTAATTGGAGAATTTTCTGAAGAAAAACAGGAAGAAGTACTTTCCCATATTAATGACCTTGAACAAGCCGGCGATATTGTAGATCTTTTGCATTATGATGAAGATTCGGCCGGGGGGTTAATGGCCAAGGAGTTAATGACAGTTAATGAAAACTGGAATATAATGACTTGCATTAAAGAAATGCGAAAGCAGGCCGAAGATGTTGATGAGATTTATTATGTGTATGTTGTTGACGATAATAATGTTCTTAAAGGAACATTATCCTTAAAAAAACTATTGCTTTCTGCTTCGAGCAAAAAAATTGCAAATATTATAAATACTGATACTATTTCGGTTAAAGCTGATACTCCTTCCGAAGAAGTTGCCAATATTATGGATAAATATGGACTTGTTGCCCTTCCTGTTGTAGATGCCTTAAATCGCCTGGTTGGTCGAATTACCATTGACGACGTTGTTGATGTAATTCGTGAAGAGGCAGAACGCGATTACCAGTTAGTTTCAGGTATTACCCAGGATGTTGAATCGACAGATAGTGCGTGGGTTCTTACCCGTGCCCGTATTCCCTGGTTATTTATTGGTTTATTTGGTGGAATCATAGCTGCATTAGTTATGGGTGTTTACGAAGTTGATTTAGGAATAAATCCTAAAATGGCATTTTTTATTCCTTTGATTGCTGCTATGGGAGGAAATGTTGGGGTACAATCATCATCTATAATTGTGCAGGCATTAGCAAATAACTCAATGGGTTTTGAAGGTATTGGGAGAAAGCTATTGAAGGAACTTGGTGTTGCAAGTATTAATGGGATTATCCTTTCAACTGTAATTTTTATTTATAATTATTTCTTTAGTGATTCTTTTGCTTTAACATTAACAGTAAGTGCAGCTCTGTTTTCTGTAATTGTATTTGCCTCTATGTTTGGAACTTTTATCCCCATGTTTTTAAACAAAATGAAAATTGACCCTGCTCTTGCAACGGGGCCATTTATTACTACTGTTAATGATATTATGGGATTGTTTCTATACCTTATGTTAGCAAGAGCATTTTTTAGTATATTCTAAAAAACTTTCCAGTAATAGATCATTAAAAAAACAATTGGGATAATAATTCCCAGGCCAGTTAACCAGGCTCCACGGCCGGTTATACCTGTTTTGCCTTTCAAAATAAACAATCCTGTTATTGCCAATAACATTAATGATATGGCATAAATGTCTGAAAAGATGGTCCACCATTTTTTCGGATTATAGTGTAAGTAATTTGCCTCGTGCAAGATTGGTCGTCTTTTTGATGTTTCAATATTTCCCTGTCCGGATTCTAAATCAATAACCACATTTCCATCTTTAATAAAAATCTTTAAGGTCTCACTGTCAGGGTAATAATAATTCTTAAATTTTTCATCAGGTGCATAAGCATTAAGTAACAAAATTACTTTTTCGCGGTTTAAATTTTCTTTTTGTAATGGAGCTTCTTTAATTTCGAATTGACTATTATTTATGTTATAGCTTGGATTCCAGTCGCTGATATGGTTTAGTGCAATACCCGATAGCCCATAAATCATGGTCATAAAAAAGAAAATGTATCCTAAGTCGCGATGTATGTTCCTGTTTAATTTTCGTAGCTTCATGTTGATTGATTAAAAAAGTCCGAAGAAAAACTAAAGATCTTCGGACAAACTTAATAAAACTATTTAATTCTAATGTGTATGTTCTTCTCCATCTTCATGAGAGTGTTCTTCAGTTTCAACAGCTTCATGATCGTGATCATTTTCTTGTATTTCGAATTTACTGGCTTCGATCCAGTATTGTGAATAATATCCATTTTCGGTTTCAGCAATACGGCTTCTCATGGCATCTATTTGAGCTTTCTTTTCATTATCAGCCTCTTCGTCGTGTGTACCTGCAGAATGATCATGAATAGCTTCATTGTCAGCTCCGCTTGCAAGTTCATTTTCAAGATTTTTAACGTATTCTTCATCAATACGCAGTTCTTTAACAGTACCTGTTACAAGAACATTACTTCCTTCAAGTTCTTTTTCAAAAATACCAATCTCTTCGTTAGGTGTTATTTTAATTGCAACATCAGGATCAGTTCCTATAATAAACATTCGTTTTCCACCATGTGCACAAATATGATTTACCATTCCTCCAATCTGGATGTTTTTGTCAACATATGCTTGCATGTCTTTTATTACCTCGTCAACAGTTACTTTTGTAACAGTTTTATCACAGCAAGCTTCTTCCCCTCCTGCCGTTTGGGAAGTGTTTTTTTGCTCCTTGTTTCCGCATGAAAACATGATGGCTGTTACTGCAAGCACACCTAATACTTTTTTAATCATAGAATTTAGTTTTTTAAAGGTTTAATAATTGTTTTTTGAAGCGTAAAGATAGTAAGTATCTTTTTAAATTAATTGTTTAGGAATTAATTTAACATCTCGTTAACATTGTCGTTTTTTTAGAATATCGTATTAAAAATGAAGATCTTAAAACGTATTATTAATTGCCTCAACAGGGTTTAATTTTGCTGCTTTATACGAAGGGAAAAATCCTGATATTATTCCAATTACTATTGAAATAAATAAGCCTAAAATTATATTTCCCAATGTTAATGTGATTTCAAGATCAATTTTACTGCTTGCAAATAAACTTCCAATAAAAATTAAAAACAAACCTATAATCCCGCCAATAAGTGAAAGCATAATTGCTTCAAACAAGAATTGTAACAGGATAAAATTTTGTTTTGCACCAAGAGATTTTTGAATTCCGATTAAATTAGTTCTCTCTTTTACCGAAACAAACATTATATTAGCGATCCCAAAGCCTCCGACTAAAATCGAGAAGCCCCCAATTAACCAACCGGCAATATTAATAACAGCAAAAATACTATTGAGGGCAGAGTTGAGTATACTTGACTGATTTAATGCAAAGTTATCTTTTTGTTTAGGGTTTAAGGTTCTTGTAGATCTTATTATGCTTCGCAATTCATCTTTTAACTCACTTATTGTCACTCCTTTTTTAGCCTTAACCATAATCATTGGATTTGTGTTTTCACTCTTGATATCCATAATTGATTTGGCGTACATTATCGGTAGAATTATCATATCATCTAAACTACCACCACTGTTTAGGATATCTTTACCTTCCTTGGCAATTAATCCTACTACTGTTATTTTTCGACCTTGTATTTTAATTTCTTTTCCTACAGGATCTAATCCCTGAAAAAGATCATTTGCTATTTGATACCCGATTAAGCAAATGTTTTTTCCAGAAACGGATTCGAAAGGAGTAAAATACCTTCCTGCCACAAGTTCAAAATTTCTTATTTTTTCAAATTCATGTGAATTGGCCCAGATAATAGCATTTTCACGAGTGTTGCTTTTATATTTAACATTTCGTAGCGTTGAAGCTGCAAAGTTTACAATTTCTGCCTTGTCCGATCTTTTTTTAATCTGTTCATATTCTTTTAAAGAAGGTATAGGCCTGTTTAAGTATTCCCACCATGCATATTCTTCACCAGGAGGAGGTGCCCATGGCCATTTTTGAACATAAATAATATCATCTCCCAAAGAAGATAAACTATTTCGAATAGTATTCTCAAGAGAATCTAAAACTGTAAAAACAGAGATGATCGCAAAAATTCCAATTGTAATGCCGAGTAAAGTTAGTAAGGTCCTTAGCCTGTTCACTTTTAATGCACTAATTGCAAACAAAAAACTCTCTTTAATGAGATTAAAGAATAGCATATCAAACTTTATTTTAAATTTTAAAAGATTTTTAACAAATATACAATATGTGATTTTTTTTTTGGTGTATTATTCATATTTTCGAACAATTATTAGAATAGTTCATTTTGTAAGGATTTTACAAAGATTTAAACTCTTCGAATTCTAATATTACTGATTTTTTTAATTATTTTTGTAGACTTTTAACAAGGATATGTAAATGAACGATTTAAAGCGAATCAATTCTGCACTAATTTCAGTTTTTAATAAAGATAATTTAGAACCAATTATTAATAAACTAAATAGCTTAGGTGTAAAAATTTATTCTACCGGCGGAACAAAGCAATTTATCGAAAAACTGGGAGTAAAAGTAATTGCTGTTGAGGATATTACTGATTACCCATCAATTCTTGGCGGAAGAGTAAAAACGCTGCATCCAAAAGTTTTTGGAGGAATACTCGCTCGTAGAAACAATCTCACTGATAAAGAACAGTTAATAGAGTATAACATTCCGGAAATCGACTTAGTTATAGTTGATTTATATCCATTTGAAGATACAGTTGCTTCTGGTGCCGACGAGCAAGAAATTATTGAGAAAATTGATATTGGAGGTATTTCATTAATTCGCGCAACAGCAAAAAACTTTGAGGACACTTTAATTGTTCCTTCAAAAAATCAGTATCAGGATTTAATTGATTTACTTGAAGAGAAAAAAGGAAAAACTTCGGTTGAGGATCGTAGGAAATTCGCTATAGAAGCTTTCAATGTATCTTCGCATTACGATACCGCAATTTTTAATTATTTTAACAGGGATTTTAATAAACCTGTTTTTAAACAAAGTTCAATTTCAGGAACTGAATTGCGATATGGTGAAAACCCACATCAGAAAGGTTTTTACTTTGGTAATCTGGATGATGTTTTTGATCAGATTCATGGCAAACAAATTTCGTATAATAATTTACTCGATATTGAAGCTGCAGTTCAGCTAATAGCCGAATTTGATGAAACAACATTTGCCATTTTAAAACACAATAATGCCTGTGGCATTGCATCCAGAAATAAATTAGTAGATGCCTGGAACGATGCTTTAGCTGGCGATCCGGTTTCTGCATTCGGAGGAATACTTATTACAAATAAAGAAGTTGATCTTGTTTCGGCAGTTGAAATCGACAAAATATTTTTTGAAGTAATTATCGCTCCTTCTTATTTTGGCGAAGCTGTAGAAATGCTAAAGAAAAAGAAAAACAGGATTATCTTAATTCAAAAAATGTTCGAATTTCCAACAATTCAGTATCGATCGATGTTAAATGGTGCATTGGTTCAGGATAAGGATTTAAAAATGGAAACACACGGAGATTTAAATGCGGTTACAAATAAAGCTCCATCGAAAGATGAAATTGAAGATTTGATATTTGCCAACAAATTAGTTAAACATTCAAAATCTAACACCATTGTTTTAGCAAAGAATAAACAGCTATGCGCAAGCGGAGTAGGACAAACATCAAGAGTTGATGCTTTAAAACAAGCTATCGATAAATCGAACAGTTTTAAGTTTGATTTAAAAGGAGCTGTTATGGCATCTGATGCATTTTTCCCCTTTGCTGATTCGGTGCAAATTGCCGATGAAGCTGGAATAACTTCGGTTATTCAGCCTGGAGGATCTGTTAGAGATCAGGAATCCATAGATTATTGCAATGATCATGGAATGTCAATGGTATTTACAGGCGTAAGGCATTTTAAACATTAATAAACCAGAAATAAACTTAATATAGGACACATAATGGGATTGTTTTCATTTTTCACACAGGAGTTAGCAATAGATTTAGGAACTGCTAATACTATTATTATTCATAACGATAAGATCGTTGTTGATGAACCATCGATTGTTGCTGTTGAGCAAGCTACCGGCAAACTTATTGCCATTGGTAAGAAAGCTCGTCAGATGCATGGCAAAACACACGTAAATATCAGAACAATAAGACCTTTAAAAGATGGTGTTATCGCGGACTTTAATGCTGCTGAATTAATGATTCGCGGTATGATAAAAATGATCAATCATAAGCATCAGTTATTTGCTCCATCATTACGAATGGTTGTATGTATACCATCGGGAAGCACTGAAGTTGAAATGCGTGCGGTACGTGATTCGTCGGAGCATGCTGGCGGACGTGACGTATATATGATTTACGAGCCCATGGCTGCTGCAATAGGTATGGGTATTGATGTAGAAGAACCAAAAGGAAGTATGGTTGTTGATATCGGAGGAGGAACAACTGAAGTTGCAGTAATCGCTTTAGGAGGTATTGTTAGTAATAAATCAATCCGTATTGCAGGAGATGCTTTTACAGCCGATATTCAAGCATATATGCGTCATCAACATAATATAAAAATCGGTGAAAGAACAGCCGAAGAAATTAAAATTAATGTAGGTTCTTGTTTGGCTGAGTTGGAAAATCCACCAGAAGATTACGTTGTTAGAGGTCCAAATTTGATGACTGCTATGCCAGTTGAAATACCTGTTTCTTATCAGGAAATTGCACATTGCCTTGACAAATCAATTTCTAAAGTTGAAACTGCTATTCTTGGTGTTCTGGAACAAACTCCTCCGGAACTTTATGCTGATATTGTTAATGATGGAATCTTTTTAGCAGGAGGTGGCGCCTTAATGCGTGGTTTAGACAAACGATTGACAGACAAAATTGGAATACAATTTTACGTTGCTGAAGATCCTTTGCATGCCGTTGCAAGAGGAACTGGAATTGCACTTAAAAACGTTGATAAATTCCCATTCTTAATGAGATAAACAGGCTAAGGGGAATAGAATATGAGAAGTTTGCTTAATTTTTTAGTACGAATCCATTTTTTACTTCTATTCATCCTTATTGAAGTTTTTTCAATTTCTCTTTTAATTAATAATAATAATTTTCATAATGCCAGGTTTGTTAATTTTACCAGGCAGTTTGCAGGGAAGTTTTATTTAAAAACCACCAAGTTAAAACAATATTTATCATTAGTTGATGAAAATCAGCGATTAGTTGAGGAAAATACCCGGCTATTAAATATTATTGAATCTTCCTATAAATCTGACGAGATATTTTTTCGCTCTGTAAATGACACCATTTTTAATCAACGTTATCGTTATACTTCGGCGCGAATTATTAATAACTCAATTAATAAAAAGCACAACTTTCTTACCTTAAACAAAGGTAGCGAGCAAGGCTTGAAATCAGAAATGGCAGTTGTGTCTGATGGAAGTATTGTTGGTGTTGTAAAAGGAGTTTCAGAAAATTATGCTACTGTTATTTCATTGCTAAATCTGGATATGAGAATTAGTTCTAAAATAAAGAAAAACGGATATTTTGGATCTTTAAATTGGAATGGAGAAGATTATCAAACGGCTACGCTATATGAAATTCCATTGCATGCTAAAATTCAGGTTGGAGATACCATTGTAACAAGTGGTTTTTCATCCATATTTCCTGAAGGAATACTTATTGGATATATTGTTGGTTTTGAAGAAAAAGGGGGGAGCTTCTACGAAATAGAAGTTAGGTTGTCAACTGATTTTAAGAGCCTCGACAATGTCAATGTAATAGGTAATTTACTTCAGAATGAGGTAGTTGAATTAGAAACACAAGCTCTAAGAAATGATTAAATTATTTCCAAGATATTTAGGAAGCTTTATTTTGCTTGTTTTTGTACAGGTATTTATTCTAAATAATATTCAATTTAGTGGATATATAAATCCGTATATATACGTAATGTTCATTCTGGTACTGCCTTTTGAAACGCCCAATTGGCTATTGTTAATTTTCGCATTTATATTGGGGTTAACAGTCGATTTATTTTCAAGTACTGTTGGTATGCACAGCTCAGCAACTGTTTTTATGGCTTTTCTTCGACCTTATGTTTTAAAGGTAATATCACCACGAGATGGTTATGAATCAGAAACTTTACCACAACTCAGATATTATGGGATCAGTTGGTTTATTCGGTATTCCACTATTTTAATAGTAGCGCATCATCTTATATTATTTTATATTGAGGTATTCAGGTTTTCGGACTTTTTTGCCACATTTGTAAGAGTCATTCTAAGCTCTATATTTACAATTATTTTAGTATTAATAAGCCAGTACTTTTACAGGAAAGATACAAAAAGGTAAAGTGCTTGCTAAAGTTTATTTATATTGGATTCCTTTGCCAACAGACGACATATAATTCGTTTAATTATCATCCTGGTTGGAGTGGTATATATTGTGCGTCTTTTTATTTTGCAGGTTGTTGATAATACATATAAACAAACCGCAAGTAACAATGTGCTTAGATATGTAACACAATTTCCTGCACGAGGACTTATATACGACCGTGAAGGCAAGCTACTCGTGTACAATGAAGCCGCTTATGATTTAATGATTGTCCCTGGACAGATTGTCCCTTTTGACACGCTTGAGTTTTGCCAGATATTAAACGTTTCAAAAGAGTACGTTGATGAAGCTATTCAAAGAGCCAAAGAATTTTCGTATTATAACTCCTCAATTTTTTTAAAGCAGGTATCGTCAAAAACTTATGCAAATTTACAGGAGAAATTGTATAAATATCCAGGGTTTTACGTGCAGGCCCGAACGTTAAGAAAATATGAAACAGAAAACGCAGCTCATCTTTTAGGTTATGTGGGGGAAGTTAATGATAACATTATTGAAAATAACGAATATTACAAATCCGGTGATTACATTGGCATAAGTGGAATTGAACAATCATATGAAGAATATCTGCGAGGTGAAAAGGGGGTTAATGTATATCTGGTTGATGTACATAATCGCATAAAAGGTGAATATGCAAATGGAAGGCTGGATAGAAAAGCAGAAGTTGGTTCAAATATTATTTCAACAATAGATATTGATCTTCAGGCTTATGGAGAGAAATTGATGAAAAACAAAATTGGAAGTATTGTTGCCATTGAGCCATCGACAGGCGAAATTTTAACCTTGGTTTCTGCGCCTACATACAATCCTGAACTGCTTGTAGGACGAGTTCGAACAAAAAATTATGTGGACTTAATGTCTGACACCTTAAAACCGTTATTTAACAGAGCACTCATGGCTCAGTATCCTCCGGGATCAACTTTTAAAGTTGTAAATGCTTTGATTGGCATGCAGGAAAAAGTTGTCTTTCCATATTCGAAATATAGTTGTGAGGGTGCCTACTATTCGGGAAGATTCAGGCTTGGGTGTCATATACATAAATCACCACTTGATCTGATTCAGTCTATACAAATATCATGTAATACATATTATTGTAATGTATTTAGAAGTATTTTAGACAATAAAAAATATCCGTCAATTCGTGAGTCTTTTGATCAGTGGAGAGAATATATTCTGTCGTTTGGATTTGGGGACTATTTAAACAGTGATTTTGGGAATGAGCTAAAGGGCCTGGTTCCTACAAAACAAACTTACGATAAAATCTATGGAGAAAGGGGCTGGCGATCATTAACACTTGTTTCAATGGCTATTGGACAGGGCGAATTGGGAACAACTCCTCTTCAAATGGCAAATATGACTGCAGCTATTGCAAATAGAGGCTATTATTATACCCCACATATTGTAAAAGAAATCGAGGGAGACTTTGGTTTAGATGAAAGATTTTATCAGAAAAATTATACCAAAATTGATTCTAATTATTTCGAAACAGCAATTGAAGGAATGTATCTTGCTGTAAATGGAGAACCAGGAAGTGGAAGTACCGCACGATCTGCGCAAATACCCAATATTGAAGTTTGCGGGAAAACGGGAACTGCTGAAAATCCTCATGGAGAAGATCATTCAATTTTTATTGCTTTTGCACCAAAGGATAATCCCAAAATTGCCATTGCTGTATACATTGAAAATGGAGGATTTGGAGGAACCTGGGCTGCACCAACAGCCAAATTAATGATTGAAAAATATTTAAACG
>DMBU01000142.1 GCA_003446015.1 Bacteroidales bacterium
TCCTGCAGAAAGCGATCATTTTAAAAAATGGCCGGTGCACTGTGTTACTGGAAGTGAAGGTGCAAAATTCCATCCTGATTTGGATACATCAAATATAAAAAAAGAACTATTGAAAGGAACAGATGGAAAAGATGATGGATATTCTGCTTTTGAAGCTAAAAACACAGATCTGACAAATTATCTCAAAAGTAGAAATATAGATGAAGTTTACCTTACAGGACTTACTACAGAATATTGTGTGAAAAACACCGCCATGGACAGTAGTCGAAACGGGTTTAAAACTTTTGTTGTTACCGATGCGATTTCTGCTATAAAACCTGAAAGCAATGATGAACGTGATGCTTTTGTGGAAATGAAAAGTGTGGGTGTTATTTTTATTAAATCATCCGAAGTTAAAAAATAGCATGGATGAGTCTATAATTAAAAGAAAGGAGGGAGGAGAATGTTTTTAAAAATGTTATTAGGTGCAGTTATATTAGTTACTTTATCAGGCTTGATTCTGGCAATTAAGTATTATAGAGAAAAACGTTTTCCAATGTGCAGTGCAGTAGCCCGAAATTTTGTTAAGTATGATAAATGTAATATATGCGGTGCAGAAAGTTTAGAGCACTGTATAAAGTTGGAGAATAATGTGTCAAAAAAAATATTTAAGTCTAAATGATTAAAAAAAGAAAGTCTCTATAAGTAAACAGAATAAAAACACGATTCTCTCTAGAGACCTTTTTAAATTTGTTTTGACAGACTATTTATTCTTCTCTTTCATGAAATACTAAAATTGGCAATTTTGCATCTTTAATTAATTTTTTGGTTGAACTTGACTGAAATAAACGTTCCAGAAAGTGTCTGTTTTCCTTTAAAATAACCACCAGATTGGCATCTATATCGGATGAATAGTCATTTATGAGTTGGGCAATATCGTCATTTTCTCTTTCCAACAATGCTTTGATATTAATTTTACTATATCCTGTGTTATTTCGCACTGTATCCAAAAAACCTGTTGCTTTAACCTTTTCCTCAAAGTTATTTGTATCTGTTATATGCAATGCAACGATATCTGGATTGTAATTTCTGGTTAAATTCAACAATTTTTTTAGTGTTGAAATGTCTTCTTCTTTGTAATTTGTAGCATAAACTATTTTATGGTAAGGTTCATATTTTACACCAAATGGCACAACCCAAACCGGACAGTCAACACCATGAATTATATCCATATTGTTCGAGTTTTGTTCCCAGAAACCAGTATCTTCCTTAGTATCAACAATAACCATGTGAGCTTTATTGTTTGAAATAAGTTGCTCCACAATAAAATTTGTAATTCCTATTTTTGATGATACATCAATATTAATTTCCAGATTAAATTTATTTTTTGTCTTTTGTGCTAATTTCTCAAGGTTTTCTTTAGTGTTCTTTGCTAACTCTTCAAGTTGCTTCTGTATCCCAACGATCATTGTCCCTGCTGTTTCTGGAGTTCCCAACGTATATGCTTCGGGATTTTGTACACTTAACAAATGTAAGTTAACCCTTAAATCTTTAGCCACATTAGCTGTATAGTTTATAAATCCTTCTGTGTTATCGGGGTCATTAATAATTGCCAATAGCGTTTTCATAACTCATTTCGTATTTATTGTTTATATTTTGTTTAATAAAATGCAATTCTTATTCCTTTAATAGAATTTGTAAACTGGTGTGCACGTTTAAAGGTTTGTAATTGAGCAAGTACTTGGAAAATAAGTATTAATTAGTATGCTACATGGATTACCTTGTTGTGTAAATAGTGAGAATAGTGTGGAAAATTTACACATTATTTTTTCAAAACAAGATATTAATAATGTATCGAGGCGTGTTGTACTATATCATGATTATTATCCATAAAAAAGACAGATATAGCTAATTATGAGCTGTCTTCGAATTCTTAGGTGTAACTGTAATTACTAATAAACAATGGATATATAATTCAATGTTTTTTGATATGTTATAGATTCCTTATTTGATTTTTATCGGTCGATTATAAATTAAGATAGGTCATAGATTATATTGTTGTAATTCGAAAATTTAGAAATTCATCAATGTTTAATCATCATTAAAAAAATGGCATGCTTTTGTAATGTGTAAAACATATTAACTAAAAAAAAATAGAAATGAAAAATCTAAAAAGTAAATTAAATCTAATGAGTACCGTACTATTAATTTTATCGGTTTTCTTAATTACTCAGGTTTCTTGCAATAACTCAAATAAAAAGCAAGAAGATAATAAAGAAGAACTAAAAGAAGAAATGCAAGATGTGCAGGATGAGTTTGGAGAAATCATAAATCAAGAGCAACAAGAATTAAAAGATAGCATTAATGCTGTGATCGCTGATTTTAATAGTAAAATAGAAAACCTGAAAAGTGATATTGAGAGTGGTAATCAGAAATTAAACGCTGAATCTGAAAAAAAGCTTGAAGCACTAAAAGAGCAAAAAATGAAGTTAAATGAAAAACTTGAAGAAATGAGAGAACAGACCGAAGATAGTTGGGATAGTTTTAAAGTTGAGCTTGAACACGATGTTAAGCAGTTTAACGAAAGTATAAAAGATTTCTTTGAAAACAATGAATGATAAATAGCAAAAATCAAAAAAGCCTCATTCCAAAATTAATTTGAAATGAGGCTTTTTTGTTGTTCAAAAGCTTAATATTCCAACGCTTTTTCCTTCTTATCTAAAACTCTGAATATTCCTTCTGCCAGTGCTTCCATCTCATTTTCTCCGGGATATGAATAAAATTTTGTAAGACCTCCAATGTATTTCTTCAGGTCAGCATTAATTTTTTCACTATAAGCAATTCCCCCTGTAATAACAATGGCATGTGCCTTGCATTTCGATGCAGCAAAACAAGCTCCTATTTCCTTAGCAACCTGGTATACAAAAGCTGAGTAGATAAGTTTAGCTTTCGAATCTCCTTGATCTACCATTTTTAAAACTTCTCGAACATCTTCAGTACCTAAATATGCTTTAAATCCGCTATTTTGCGAGAATAATTTCCGAACTTCTGCTTCAGGCTTGCTATAACATAATTTCATAACTCCGCGTAAAGGTAAAGATCCGGCTCTGTTTGGAGTAAACGGCCCCATACCAAGCAATCCATCATTAACATCAATAATTTTTCCTCCTTTTACTAAACCTATGGATATTCCACCACCTAAGTGTGCAATTACATAAGATGATTTTTCAAAAGAGATTCCCTGTTTCAAAGCAATTTTGCGGGCTGTCATTTTCATGTTTAAGGTATGCGCCCTGCCATCACGAATTATACCGGGAACGCCAGAAATTTCAGCTAGTTCGCTAATATTGCTCGTCGAAACCGGGTCGACGGTATAGCTATCTGATAAATTGAACTCATTTTTTAACTTATCAACCAATAAACTTCCAAGGTTTGATGCATGCTCACCAAAACGGCCTGATCTTGCATCATCCAAAAAAGCTTGATTTATCCTGTACGTTCCTCCTTGAATAGCTTTTACAATTCCTCCACGACCAACAACACCAACTACATTAAAATCTGTTTTTTTCAAATACTCATCAATAAAAGGTTTTAAATGATCATAGCGATATTCCACCTGGTCTGCCATTTTTTCAAATCCCGCTAATTCATTTTGAGGGTGACAAATAGACTTTGAATTTAGCTCTCCCTTCCTTGAATAAAATGCTATTTTCGTTGAGGTTGATCCCGGATTTATTACAATAACTACTTCTTTTTCCATCGTAAATTGTTTGTCATCTAATTTACACAAATATTATAAAATCTAAACAATGTGATGCTTGTTTCTTTTCATTTTTCTTGTTAACGAATTTAGGTAAGAATCTCTTAAAGCTACTTTGTTAAACACATTAAGATATGTATATAGTTTGTAGTTTAATTAATATTTTATATATTGTGTTGGAACAATTTTATAAATTCTAATACCTTAAAATGTGATTTTGCATTCACTTTTTCCCTATACCTAAAGCG
The DNA here is from genome assembly GCA_003446015.1 of Bacteroidales bacterium. Taxonomy (GTDB): domain Bacteria; phylum Bacteroidota; class Bacteroidia; order Bacteroidales; family UBA12077; genus UBA12077. The sequence goes on from DMBU01000142.1 coordinate 3,988, forward strand.
TTTAACCTAAAATTATAAACAATGAACTTTGACTACACAGAAGAACAAATTATGGCTCAACAATCTGCCAGAGATTTTGCCCAAAGAGAATTAATCCTTGATGTTATTGAAAGAGATACCAAATCTATTTTCCCAACTGAACATATAAAGAAACTTGCTGAACTGGGGTTTCTGGGAATGCAAGTCGCACCTGAATATGATGGAACCGGTATGGACACTATATCGTATGTTTTAGCAATGGAAGAAATTTCAAAAGTTGATTCTTCGGTAGGTGTTATCATGTCGGTAAATAATTCATTGGTATCATGGCCATTGCAGGAATATGGAACGGAAGAACAAAAGGAAAAGTTTTTAAAACCTCTTGCACGCGGCGAAAAGATTGGTGCATTTTTATTATCAGAACCGGAAGCAGGATCAGATGCAACATCACAGCGCACAACTGCGATCGATAAGGGAGATCATTACCTTGTTAACGGGGTTAAAAACTGGATAACTAATGGAAACTCAGCTTCTACATATATTGTAATTGCACAAACCGACGCCGAAAAAGGACATAAAGGGATTAATGCATTAATCGTTGACCGACATGCAGAAGGTATTAGTCTTGGTCAGCACGAAGACAAAATGGGTATGAGAAGTTCTGATACTCATTCAGTTATGTTTACAGATGTTAAAGTTCCAAAAGAGAACCGTATTGGTGAGGATGGATTTGGATTTAAACTGGCTATGAAAACTTTGGAAGGGGGCCGATTAGGAATTGCTTCTCAAGCTCTTGGACTCGCTTCGGGTGCTTATGAACTGGCACTTAAATATGCTCAGGAAAGAAAAGCATTTGGTAAAGAAATTATACACCATCAGGCTATCGCTTTTAAATTAGCCGATATGGCAACTGAGATTGAAGCCATGCGATTTTTATGTTTGAAAGCCGCCTGGCTCAAAGACAATAAAAAACCTTTTGGTACTGCAAGTGCGATGGCAAAGTTGTACTGTGCAGATACTGCAATGAAAATTACCACTGAGGCAGTTCAAATTCATGGTGGATATGGCTACGTGAAAGAATATCATGTTGAGCGATTAATGAGGGATGCCAAGCTTACACAGATTTACGAAGGTACGTCTGAAGTTCAGAAGATAGTCATTTCAAGAGCAATTTGCAGCTAGTATTAGTTCCTAATTCCTTGTTAAATGATAATCTGTTGTATGTTTTTTTAAGATTAAAATTTGTTAACTCATTAAAAGCAGGTATTAACTTTTTATGAGATTCATTGTTTCAAAATTTAAATTAATAATAAATCATGATTCAACCTGAAATCTATAAGACTCAAAATAATATTAGAATAATAACAGCCACATCACTTTTCGATGGACATGACGCAACAATAAACATTATTCGAAGAATAATTCAATCAACAGGAGGTGAAGTTATTCATCTGGGTCATAATAAATCTGTTGACGAAATTGTGAACTGTGCCATACAGGAAGATGCACAGGCAATTGCAGTTACTTCCTATCAGGGAGGGCATATTGAGTTTTATAAATACATGTACGATTTATTGCAAGAAAAGAAATGTGGTCATATTAAAATATTTGGTGGTGGTGGTGGTGTTATTTTACCCGACGAAAAAGATGAATTATTGAAATACGGAATTGCAGGAATCTATTCTCCTGATGATGGGAGAACTATGGGATTGCAGGGGATGATTAATGATTTGATGCAAAAGGCGGATTTCCCTCTTGGGGCAAAAGATGTCGATTTAAAAAAGATAAAATCTAAAGATCAATTTGAGATAGCTTCTTTAATTTCTAAAGCAGAAAACTATCCTGATCAGGCAAAAAAATATTTAGAGTCAATTGGCAAAGAAATCACCAATTCAAAAATACCGATTGTAGGAATTACCGGAACTGGGGGTGCCGGTAAGTCTTCTATTGTTGATGAAATCATAAGAAGATTTTTGGATTTATATCCTGACTTGACTATTGGTATAGTATCGGTTGATCCATCAAAAAGGAAAAGCGGCGGTGCTTTACTTGGCGACAGAATTAGGATGAATTCAATAAATCATCCCAATGTTTATATGCGCTCTTTAGCTACACGTCAGCAAAATCTTGCATTATCAGCTCACGTTAAGGATGCCGTTGAGGTACTTAAATATGCGAATTATGATGTCATTCTTTTAGAATCATCAGGTATTGGTCAGTCTGATACTGAAATTATTGATCAAAGTGATGTCTATTTTTATGTTATGACACCTGATTACGGGGCAGCATCGCAACTCGAGAAAATAGCCATGCTCGATTATGCCGATATCATAGCTTTAAATAAATTCGATAAACAAGGAGCTTTAGATGCTTTGCGTGATGTAAAAAAGCAATATCAGCGAAATAATTTAATGTTCGAAACTCCTGTTGAAGAAATGCCTGTATATGGTACCGTTGCATCTCAATACAACAATGAAGGCCTCAATATTTTATTTCAGAAACTTATAAGCATTTTAAATGCTAAAACAGGAACCAACTTTCCTGATTCAAAATTTGCATTACAAATAACCCATACTAACCAACAGATTGTTCCTCCTGGTAAATCAAGGTATCTTTCTGATATTTCCGACACAATAAGAAATTACAATCAAGAAGTTGATGAAAAATCTTCGATTGCTAATCGTTTGCAGGCTTTTGTTACATCAGGCCAGGAATTTAAAGATGAAGCCCTGGTTTCTAATCAAATTAAAAATAAAATAGAAGCCTTAAAAGATCAACTGGGGAAAGAGAATCTTTCTATAATCGAAAGCTGGGAAGCTAAAAAGCAAAATTATAAGAATGAATTTTACACCTACGAGGTTCGGGGTAAAGAGATCAAAGTTGAGACACATGTAAAAACTTTATCGCATTCAAAACTTCCAAAGATCGCCTTGCCGGCTTATTCATCCTGGGGCGATATCTTAAAATGGAGTTTAAAAGAAAATGTGCCGGGAGAATTTCCTTATGCTGCAGGTGTTTTTCCATTTAAGCGCGAGTCTGAAGACCCAACCCGAATGTTTGCCGGAGAGGGAGGCCCGGAGCGAACAAACAAACGATTCCATTATCTTTCGGCAGGACAAAAAGCAAAACGATTATCAACAGCTTACGATTCAGTTACATTGTATGGTGCTGATCCTGATATTCGTCCGGACATTTATGGTAAAGTTGGTAATTCAGGGGTTTCGGTGGCCTGTCTTGACGACGCAAAAAAACTTTATTCCGGATTTGATTTACACGATCCGTCTACCTCCGTTTCAATGACTATCAATGGCCCTGCTCCACTAATGGTTGGATATTTTCTGAATACTGCTATTGATCAGGCTTGTGAAAAATATATTATTGAAAATGGATTAGAAGAAAAAGTAAAAAAACAGATCGATAAAATATATAAAGAAAAAGGAATTAATCCTCCAAAATATCAGGGTAACCTTCCTGAATCAAATAATGGTTTAGGATTGTTGTTATTGGGAATAACTGGCGATCAGGTATTGCCTAAGGAAGTGTATGAAAAAATAAAGAAAGATACTTTACACAAAGTTAGAGGAACTATTCAGGCCGATATTTTAAAAGAAGATCAGGCACAGAATACCTGTATTTTTTCAACTGATTTTGCGCTTAAAATGATGGGTGATATTCAGGAGTATTTTATACATAATTGTGTGAAGAATTTTTATTCCGTATCTATTTCTGGTTATCATATTGCCGAAGCTGGTGCAAATCCAATTTCACAACTTGCTTTTACACTGGCGAATGGGTTTACTTTTGTTGAGTACTATTTGTCACGAGGTATGAAGATCGATGATTTTGCTCCAAACTTGTCTTTTTTCTTTTCAAACGGACTCGATCCTGAATATTCTGTTATTGGACGTGTAGCCAGAATTATCTGGTCAAAGGCAATGAAGTATAAATACAAGGCGAATGCTTTATCACAAAAACTAAAATACCATATTCAAACTTCTGGCCGATCATTACACTCACAGGAAATTGAGTTTAACGATATCAGAACTACATTGCAAGCCCTTTCGGGAATCTACGACAATTGTAATTCGCTGCATACCAATGCGTATGATGAAGCTATTACAACGCCAACAGAGGAATCAGTTAGAAGAGCAATTGCTATTCAGATGATTATTAATCATGAATATGGATTGGCAAAAAACCAAAATCCTTTACAGGGCTCATTTATTATTGATGAGTTAACAGAACTTGTTGAGGAGGCTGTTTTAGTGGAATTTGATCGACTTACAGATCGCGGTGGAGTACTGGGTGCAATGGAATCAATGTATCAAAGAGGAAAAATACAGGATGAATCTCTGTATTATGAATCGATGAAACATAGCGGAGAACTTCCAATTATGGGAGTTAATACATTTTTATCATCAAAAGGATCACCTACTATTATTCCTAAAGAGGTAATTCGTGCAACTGATGAAGAAAAAGATCATCAAATAGAAAATTTAAAAAACGTTCATAAACTAAACGAAGATATTTCGGGTAAAATACTTTCTAATCTCAAACAAGCCGTACTTGATAATAAGAATACATTTGAGTATCTTATGGATGCAACAAAGTATTGTTCTATTGGACAGATTACAAATGCCTTATATGAAGTAGGCGGACAATACAGAAGGAACATGTAACGAAGAATTGCAAAAAAATAAAAATATTAAAATTTCAGTATTATGAATTATAAAATAGAATATTCGGATAAGAACTTAATTCTTGTCATTAATCCCAGGTTTCCTTTTACTAAAATTGGAGTTTACAATAATAAAAATCTGGTGTTTTTAAAGAAAATAAAACATGCCAATGAGGATTTACAAAAATTTTTAAAATTTGAAGATCAAACTGAGTACAGAAAAGAAAATATATTAAAGGAATTAAAAGGAAACGATATTGATTTTGAAAATATTAAAGTTGTAATTAGTAGAGGAGGATTAATTAATCCTGTAAAATCGGGGGTCTATTTAGTTGATGATAAAGTAAAACAAGATCTGGAGAATTCAGTTCAAGGATCTGATGTTGTAAATTTGGGAGGTCTTATTTCTGAAAGTCTTGTGAAACATTTTCCTAATGCACATGCTTTTGTTGCCGATCCTGTAACGGTTGATGAATACGACGATATTGCCAAAGTTACAGGTTTGCCTGAAATTAAAAGGAGATCAATTTTCCATGCTTTGAATCAAAAATATGTAGCACGCAAATATGCAAAGTCAATTAATAAAGAGTATAACGATTTAAATTTAATTGTTGCTCATCTTGGAACAGGAATAACCATTGGGGCTCATAAAAAAGGACAGGTTGTTGATTCGAATATGGGTTACGATGGCGATGGACCTTTTTCACCAATTAGAGCAGGAAGTATTCCTACTGGTGATTTAATCAGGCTTTGTTTTAGCGGAAAATACACAAAAGAAGAATTGTTGAAGAAAGTTAGTGTTGAAGGAGGTCTGTATGCTTATTTTGGAACATACAGTGGATTGGAAATTGATCAGAAAGTTACAGAAGGAGATAAAGATGCCTCATTTATTTTTGAAGCAATGGCTTATCAGGTTGCAAAAACAATCGGTTCTATGTATGCTGTGCTTGCAGGAAATGTTGATGCTATAATTGTTACTGGCCCTATAGCAAATAGTTCATGGCTTGTTCGAAAGGTATTAGAAAGAGTTGAAAATATAGCACCGGTTATTGTGTATCCCGGATCAGACGATATCAAAACCCTTGCCCTAAAAGGCCTTGAAGTAATATATGGCGAAGAAGATGTGCTTGATTACTAACGAATAACAAAACAAAGTGCTTAGCAGATTTATTAGAAACATTTAATTGTAAGTCTGCTTTGCACTTTATAAATCATTTATTGAATACCTCCTTCAATTATTTCCTTAATATACTTATCAGGAACCTGAATAGTAACTACTTCTCCGGTAACAGTAACCACTCCTTTTGCCCAAACTTCAACATCTACGGTAACTTTCTTACCTTTAATTTCACGTATTTTTCCCCGAATTTGTAAGGTACAGTCGATAGGAGTAGGTTTTAAATATTTTACAAATAATGAACCTGTTAAAAACCGAAATGATGGTTCGGTGTCCATTTCCCTGTTTTCTTGTTTATACATTGCAGCAGCGGCAGAACCGGTTCCATGGCAATCTATTAACGAAGCTAGTAATCCGCCATAAACAAATCCGGGTATTGCCTTATGATAAGGTTTAGGTGTAAATGTGGTTAATGTTTCGTCACCGTCCCAAATAGTTTTTATTTGGTAACCATGTTCATTTAGTTTCCCGCATCCGTAGCAATGACTTAAATGATCAGGATAGTAGTCTTGAAATGCTTTTATTTCCATAAATATTGATTAAATAATTTTTGAATAAACATCATTCTTACTTTTTTGCTTGCGTAAGTTTAATTAATTCTGGTAAGTATAGAAAACTAAATTAATGACAAATAAAAAGATTATAAATCGTCAGAGATTACTGTCTTACTTCATTCTTTTCCATATAAATTGCCATTCCAACACATGCTTTTGTCCCTTTTAAAACACTAACATTCTCATTTGTTGAAACAATACTTATTTCAATCGAAATTAATTCAGTTCTGTCTAAAGAAAGGCTTATATTGTTAATATAATTGTCATATTTATTATCATAAATTAAATCTCCATTCACAGAGCTTTTTAGCTTAAAACGCAATGGATAATATTTTTCTTCGGTACAGCATTGAATAATTACCTCTTTTTGACCATATAAAACTACTTCATAAGTAACTGTTTTTCCTACTTCTAAATAATGACTGCGCGACAAACTGCTTAATTTTAAACCTTCAACATCTTCAACAGTGCAACTTTTCGATTTATGAAATTCATAACATCTTTGACCAAATGAGTCTGATAATCCCACAAATATGAATATTAAGCTGATAATTAAATGGTTAATCTTCATGTGTTTTTATTTTATTGAATTTTTTATTCTAAAATATCAGATATTAAATTGAAACCAGGTTGTATTTTAGCTTGCATTTTTATAAGTTTCTTGCATATAAATAGCCATTTCTATACATACCCTTCCATCTTTAGTTTTTTTAACATTTTTATTTTTAGGCTCAATACTAATTTCAACAGCCATTGGTTCTGTATGATCTAAAAGCAGGTTTAAATTATCGATGTAATTGTTGTACTTATTATCATAAATAACTTTACCGTTTTCTGAACTCTTAATTTTAAATCGCACAGGATAAAAATCATCCTCAGTACAACATTTTATTATAATTTCGTTTCCACCATAAAAAACTACTTCGTATGTTACAGACGTCCCGACTTTCAAAAAATATTTACGAGATAAACTACTTAACTTGAACCCTTCAGAATTTTCTGCTCTGCAATTTTTAGATTTATAAAAATCAGAGCAATCCTGACAATATATATTATTTAAAAATCCTATAGGATTTAACATAAGAACGATTAATAAACCAAATATTTTCATTTAACTTTCTGTCTAAAACTATGAGTTGTTAACTATCTCGTTTCTAATTCTTGTTATGGATGTTTTTAAATCGTTAAATTGTTTTTCCTCTATTTTTAATTTGGGCCCGCCTTTAAATCTTATTTTACCGTCAGATGTTCTAATCATCTCTCTTTTGGTTCCCTCAATCATTTGGATCTGATCGTAAATTGCCTGAATATCAGTAAGGTATTTTAGTACTGCGTCAATGTTTTTATTATTTTTATGCAGCTCGCATGATTTCACAAGATTTGCAAATGCAAATTTTTGCTCTGCTACTTTCTGAACTAAAGGATCATCATTTGGGCTAAATTCTCCGGCCAGATTCATTGCAATGTAAATACATTCAATATATGCACCTGAAATAATTAAGGTCATTGCATTGGTATTGTTATTACTTTCTAATTCATGCATAATATCATAATAGTAAACATTAGTAAAATGATAGATAGAGTCGAAGTTATCAATATTATTTGTAAAATCATTAACCAGATTTTCTTTAATATTTGATGATATTAGTAAATAATTGCTAAGTGATCCTATTACTTCAAGGTAATTTAATACTTTGGTTCTTTTCGAGAAAAAAGCGGCATAAGCCATATCTGCCATATAAATTCCCAGGTTCAAGTTTCTTGATTTGGTATCAATGTATCTGGGTAGGTTTTCAACCGGGTTCATCAGGTCTTTATCGAATGTTAATTTTCCTTCATCTATTACAGCAATCAACTCACCTGGAGTTGGGTATAAATAAAATACTTCTCCAGTTTGCTGCGTATGAGCTATTTGACTAAATGAAAGAAAACAAAGAATGAATAAAAGTAGCTTAAAATTCATCACCAAAAGTTTTAAATTGAATACTTTAAAAGTATGAAAAATAAATGTAAATATAAACTGGTAGGTAACATATAGGTATTTATACCCTATTTATTAACTGAATTATGTTTTAATTATGTATAGAAATAGAAATGTGAAAATTACGGGATATAAAAATTGAAGTATATGGAAAAGTATTTCGGGGAATTTTTAATGTAACAAAAATAAGATCAAGTGTTAAGGAGCATTTTGGTGATAACTTACATCCTTATTATTACGAGTAAGAATTAAAGTATATGCACAGTTAAGTTTATGCACAAAGCTAAAGATATAAAAGCGAGTCTAATGAAATTAATGCTTATACGTAAAACTACGGAGTAATAGTCAGGCTTAAAGTAAATAAAACATAAAAGCTATGGATAATACGTCATATAAAATCCTGCTTATTGAAGACAATGAAGAAGATGTTTTTTTATTTCGCGAAATTATTCGGGAAGAAAAAAATATATTGTTCGACATGCATGTCGAATCAACATTGAAAGGTGCTTTTTCTGCCTTGCATAAAGATAAATTTGATATTGTATTTACAAATCTTGGATTGCCAGATAGTAAAGGATTAAACATCCTTATTCAACTGATTGAAAAATATTCTCATTTGCCAATTATTGTTTTAACAGATTTAAATGACGATGAAGTTGGTGTGTCTTGCATAAAACAAGGAGCGCAGGATTATATTGTAAAAGGGGAATTCGATATCCAAAAAATAATACAGACTATTCGGTATTCGAGTAATCGTAAAAAGATTGAAAACGAGTATCGCGAAAGCACTGATCGGTTTAAAAGTATTGCTGAAAATATTCAGGATGGATTAACCATTATCGAGAATAATGTGATTATTTATCTTAACGCTCGAATGGCTGAAATAACAGGTTACTCTTTTGAAGAAATGAAATTAATGTACGAAGGAAAATCAGATGAAGAGAATCAGTTAAAAGAATTTTTTAAACATTTAAATGAGACAGGAAATTATTATGGAGATGAGTCTGTATGGATTAAAAGAAAGAACGGAAGAAGAAGTTACCTGAGAATCAGATCAGTAATCAAAAAAACAAATGATAATCAGGTTGTTAAGTATATAGCAGCAACAGATATTTCAGAACAATGGAGAAGTGGCATTGTTCAGAATTTTGTAAATATGATTTCTGCATCTATAAATATTGTTGAAAATGAAAGACATCTTTTTAAAATAATTTATAAGGAAATTCGTAAGATATTTAATGACAAAGAGATATGTTTAGGTATTTTAAAAGCAAACCAAACCATTGATATTATTCAAATTGAAAAAAAAGAAATTAATATAACGAATTTTCCGCTTAAGGAAAGCATGTGTAGCCTACTTCTTGAAGATAAGGATGCAAAATTTTATAACGAGAAGGAACTCATCGATTTTAATACAGGTAAAGATATAAAGTACAGTGGACAGATCCCAAAATCATGGATGGGAGCATCTTTGTATAATAATGATAAGAAGCATGGAATATTGATTTTAAAAGATTTTGAGAATAATAATGCATTTAATGACGACGATCTGGAATTATTAAAATTTATTGCCAAACAAACCACATTAGCAATTCAAAAAAATAAAAGTGAGGAAAAAATCAGACAGCTTACGTTATCAGTAGAACAAAGTCCTGTGTGTATAATTATTACCAATGTCGATGGCATAATCGAATATGTAAATAATTCGTTTACTGAGATAACAGATTATTCAAAAGACGAAGTAATTGGAAAAAATACAAATATTTTAAAGTCAGGGAAAACGACTAAGAAAACATACGAAAAATTGTGGCAAACAATTAAAAACGGAGAAATCTGGAAAGGAATACTTATTAATAAGAAAAAGTCGGGTGAAATTTATTACGAAGAAGCAAAAATCTCACCGGTTTTCAATAGAGAAAATGAAATTACACACTATGTTGCGATAAAAGAAGATATCTCTGAACGCATTCTAAAGGAGAAAGAGTTATTCGAAGCCAAAGAAAATGCGGAAGAATCAGAAAGTAAGTTCAAAAATTTGCTTGTTGAAATGCAAATGAAAAACAGGGAGATTTCAGCTTTATTGGATGGTGCAAAAAAAATATTAGAAATATCTTCATTCGAAAAAACAGCAAAAATACTATTTGATTCTTGTAAAAAACTAACTGGTGCAAAAGTTGGTTATGTATCATTACTCTCTGAAACTGGCGAGGAAAATATTGTTTCATTTCTGGATAATGTTGCCGACAATGGCACCCTTGACACCAATTTACCCATTCATGTTAGTAGCATACGAGAACAAGCATATCGCAAGAAAGAAACGGTTTACCATAACGATTTTCATAAGTCTGAATGGGAAAAACACATGCCCGATGGATATGTAATCATGAAAAATGTTTTGTTTGCTCCTTTAGTTTTAAAAAATCAAGCTGTAGGATTAATAGGATTAGCGAATAAAAATGGCAATTTTAATGATGCCGATGCAAGAATGGTAACGGCATTTGGAGAGTTAGCTTCTTTAGCTTTATTTAATTCGAAAAATATTGAAGAACTGAAAGGAGCCAAAGAAAAAGCTGAGGAAAGTGGCCAGTTAAAATCATCTTTCCTGGCTAATATGTCTCACGAAGTGCGTACTCCAATGAATGGTATCGTAGGGTTTTCACAATTTCTTAAAGACCCGGACCTAACTCATGAAAATAAACTCCGTTATATCAATATTATTAATGAGAGTTGCCAACAATTATTAAGAATTATTGAAGATATTCTCGAAATATCAAAACTCGAAACAGGACAAATTGAAATTTTTAATGAAGAATTTGATGCAAGTGATATTATTAACATGGTTTATGAAAATCATAAAGAAATATGCAAGAATAAGGGATTAGAGCTTGAATATAAAAATTATTTATCACAAAATAAGACCTTATTTAATGATAAAATGAAGGTAACACATATGCTAAATAATTTAATGAATAATGCTATCAAATTTACACATGAAGGTAAAATAGAGCTAGGAATTAAAGAGTCAACGAATGAAATGGAGTTTTATGTTAAAGATACCGGGATAGGAATTGAATTTGAAATTCAGGATAAAATATTTGAAAGATTCCGCCAGGCCGAACTTACCATGTCGAGAACCTATGGAGGAACAGGCTTAGGTTTAGCAATTGCTAAAGGTTATGCCGATTTAATGAATGGCGAGATTCATGTTGATTCTAAACCTGGATTTGGTTCTACATTTTCAGTAAAAATTCCGCATAAAAAGTCTGCAATAAAAGCAGATGTCTCAGAATTTATTGAAGCATACGATCCAATTATTAGTTTTAATAATGCCTCTGTACTTATTGCTGAAGACGAAGAAATTAATTATCAATATCTAAAACGGGTATTTAACGAAATTGGAGTTAACAATATTTTACGAGCCTATAATGGAAAAGAGGCTATTGATATATGCGAGCAAAATCAGGCTATAAATTTAATTATGATGGATTTAAAAATGCCCATTATGAATGGTTTTGAAGCAACCCGCAAAATTAAATCAACAAATCCAAAAGTACCGATTGTTGCTCAAACTGCTTTGGCGATTCCTGGTGACAAGCAAAAAGCCATGGAGGCTGGTTGCGACGATTATATCACAAAACCAATAGATTACGATAGTTTGCTTGCTTTAATAGAAAAATACATTTCATGGTAATAATATTTTACGAAAAACCTATATTTAATAAGATTTAAATAATACGAATAGATATGGAATCAAATATGATACAAATTAAAAATTGAATGCATATAATTGAATTGTTCAGGAAAAATAACGATATTGATTTAATTTTAATGATAATTAAAATGTCTCCAATGTATTGTTTTGAAGTTGCAAAATAAAAAATGAATATATTAAATTAAAATTTGAATGTCCGCTTTATATCATAAATATTATGCAAAAAATTGAAAATCAATTTGTTTGCCCCATTTCCCTAAAAGGAGCAAATTGATTTTCTTCACTCCCTTTAGGGACGGGGCAAATGAAGAAAATCACATTCAATTTTTATGACTAAAAACGGACAATCATAAATTAAAACATACTTAAATAATAAATTGTTTTATTTAAGAGTAAAACCAAAGTTTTATGGAAAACAAGATAAATACACTCTTGTATAACTTTAAAGAAAAAAACATTAGCGCAATTCATGAAAAACTTGCTAATCTTGGCTATGTATTAGTTCAAAAACTGGTCACAGAGCTGGGTAAGTTAAAATCCGAAATTATGAATTTTGAGTGGGATGTTATTGTTATTGATCACGATAATAATAATTCTTTAATAGAAGAGATTCTTGATTTCATGAACGACTTAAATCGTAAAACCAATATCCTTATTGTATCTGATAAAATTGATTCAGAACTTGTACAACTGGCATTTAAAAATTCCAAAAACGACATTGTTTCTAAAACAGATAACACACAAATTACCCTGTCTCTGATTAGAAATTATGAAAAAGCAAGAGCCACAAAACAATTTGATTTTACAAAAAAAGAACTTTTACGAAATCAGCATTCATTAAAAGAACATTATAATTTTTTAAATCAGGTTATTGAATCGACAGAAAACCCCATATTTTATAAGGGTTCTGGAGGAATATATCTTGGCTGTAACGAAGCTTTTGCAAAATTTATTGGTTTACCCAAAGATAAAATAATTGGGAAAACCGTGTTTGATGTCTCGCCAAAAGAACATGCCCAAAAATATTACGAAATGGACCAGGCCTTTTTTAGGAATCCTGTTGTTCAAAAATATGAATATAAAGTTGTGCATGCTGAAGGATTTACGATGGATGTATTATTTCATAAATCACCTTTAAAAGATGAGGATGGAAATGTAATTGGGCTACTGGGTCATATGTTCGACGTTACAAATAAGCAAGAAATCGAGAAAGCCTTAAAGGATAGTGAGCAAAAATATAAAATGTTGGTTGAGAAAATGCAGGAAGGGATCGGAATAGTTGATCTTGATGAAACAGTTGTATTTAGTAATGAGGCTTTCGATAAGATGTTTGGATGTGAACCCGGAGAGATGCTTGGTCAAAATTTAAAAGATTATATTGTTGAAGAAGATTTGCCAAATGTGTTGAAGCAAACAGCACGGAAAAAAGAAAATCAAACATCCATATACAAACTTGATATTATTAGAAAGGATAAGAAGAAACGAACTTTAATTATTTCATCAGTGCCCTGGAAGAACTCCAATAATGAAATTATGGGAGCAATAGGATTGGTTATTGATATTACTGCTCAGGAATTTTCCACAAAACAATTGCATAAAAAAATTAAAATTGAACAATCAATCATTACTATTTCATCAAAGTTTATTTCTGTTGAGAATTTTCAATCAAAACTAGATGAAGCATTACAGGAGATAAAAAATATTATCGAAGCAGAGCGATATAGTGTTATTACTATTCAGAATAAAAAGATTAAACTTATTAGTGAGTTATTTAACGAAAATGTTGATCAAAATGATGTTGAATTTGTTGAAATTCCTTTCGATGAATTTAAATATGGACTGAAATTATTAGAGCATTTTGGTTTTATTTTCTTCGATGATATTTCTAATTTGCCCGATGAAGCTATAGCTGAAAAAGAATTGTTTGAAAAGTACAGTTTCTTTAATTTCCTCGGTATTCCTTTTTACGTAGGCTCTGAAATTGCCGGTATAATTTCTATCATAAATATTTATGATGTAAATGAATGGACTATTGAAGATTTATCTGTGCTTCGAACAATTTCAGATATTATTGGCCACGCTTTTAGCCGTAACAAAGCCGAAGAAAAAGTAAAACAGCTTAACCTTGATTTGAGTGTTAAAAATGAGGAACTCGAGCAGGTTGTATATGTAACTTCTCACGATATTCGATCCCCGGTAGTAAATATTTTAGGTTTTAGCGACGAAATGACCAAAGCCTTAAATAAGCTCTCCGATAAAATTTTTATTGAAACAAATCGTATTCAAAATAAAGATGAAATTGAATATATTCTTAAAAAGGATGTTCCTCAAATTCTGAATTTCATCAAAGTTAGTGGCCAGAAAATCGATAAGTTGTTAATGGCATTATTAAAACTTTCGCGTTTAGGTAGAGCAGCCATTAATAAAACAAATGTCGACATGAATAATCTTGTAAAAACAGTAGTAAACAATTTCGAATATATAATTAAACAAGATAACATTCACATACAAATTGAAGAACTTAAAGACTGTTTTACCGATAAAGTAGCAATTAATCAGGTTTTTTCAAACTTAATCGATAACTCAATAAAATATAAATCGCACGAACGCGAAACACAAATAAAAATCAGTTGTAAGGAGGATGATGGTAACATTATTTATATAATCGAAGATAATGGAATAGGAATACCAGAAGGAGAGATAAGTAAAATATTTGATGTTTTTTACCGCATCGATCCTGAAAATCAACAAGGCGAGGGTATTGGACTATCACTTATAAAAAAGATCATTGAACGACTCGATGGTAAAATCTCTGTCGGATCAAAAGAAGGAGAAGGAACTAAGTTTTTTATTAGTCTCGAAAAACTAAGAATCTATTAATCATTTTGCCGGTTTAGTTTTGTACATTTAATGAACAAATAATTTAAATAACAATGACACCAGTTACACCAAAAGAAAAATATACAATTCTTGTTGTCGAGGATGATGTTGGACTTCAGTATTTGATTAAATCAAAACTTGAAAATGAAAATTATGAAATATTAACAGCAGTTTCAGGTGCTGATGCTATTGAACAAATAAAAAAGCAAGACATTTTTTTAATGTTGCTCGATTACAAATTAGCTGATATAACAGGAAAAGAACTATTACAAAAGCTAAACGAAGAAAATATCGAAATCCCTTTTATTTTCATGACAGGATTTGGTGATGAACGTATCGCCGTTGAAATTATGAAACTGGGTGCGAAGGAATACCTGGTTAAAACTGGCGAATTTTTAAATCAAATAGCAGTTGTTGTTAAGCGTGTTGTTAAAGAAATTGAGAATGACGGTAAGCTTAAAAGAATGCAAAAAGAGCTTGAAAGTTTGAATAACATGAAATCTCATTTCTTAAATATGATTAGTCAGGAAATCAGATCACCACTAACCGGGATTTCGGGAGCAATACATTTACTAAGGAATCAGGAGTTCTCTTCTACAATAAAAGGATTACTGGAGACATTACAAAACTCGGTTTATCGCCTCGACGATTTTGCCAATAAAACCATTCTTTCAACTCAATTAAGTTCCGGAAAATATGATTTAAATATTACTGAAATAAATGCAAAGGAGTTAATTCAATATTGTTATTTAGAGCTTACTAACGAAGTGCTGGAAAAACACATTGAAATTGTTGAAAACATTGACTCAGAACTTTATCTTAAGGGAGACAGGGATTTACTGTACAAGGCTTTCCTGTATTTAATTGAAAATGCAGTAAGTAATTCAAATGAGGGTGCAAAAGTTGAAATTACATTCGAAAAAATTGAAGATATTACCAGGGTTACAATTATTGATTATGGAGATGTTGTAATAGATGATCCCGAAGATTTTATTCTTAATCCATTTCAGTTTTCAGGAAAGGATTCAATGAGCAATTTTGGATTAAGCCTGTTTCTTATTAACCAGATTATAGAGATGCATCATGGAAAAATTAGTATAAAAAATGTAGAAAATGCTGGAATGTACGTAGAACTGATTTTTAGTTTTAATAATTTATTATCAATGTCAAATGAATAAAGTCCTCATTGAATATATAATTCGCTTATTTTCGATAATATCTAATATTTATTCATCAATCCCTTTGGCTAATGTTAAAGATTTTATCTCATCATTTCTAAAAAAGGAATTTAGTAATGATGTTGTAAAAGATTTTATGATATTATTCGAAGAAAATTATATAAAATACTCAGAGGTAAAGACTCAGACTTCTGATCAACAAAATTTAAATTCAATTCTTCTTGATCTCACAAGGGAAGTGAATGACAAATTACCAAAACAGGAGCGATTTATCATTTTAATTCGTTTATTACTTTTTAATAAATTCTTGTTACGATACCCTTTTCATCAATCAGGGAATAACATAAGATTATCCGACCTGCTTAAACAAATCTCAATTGAGCTAAATATTGACGAAAATGAATTCCTCAATTGTAAATCATTTATTGAGGAAAAACTTTATAATCTAAGGGATAAACAAGATTTATTATTGCTTTGCGAAAAGAAACCTTTTAATTTTGAAATAAATATTTTAGAAAAAAAGGATTTTAAAGGACAATTGTATTTTTTAATCATAAAGAGTATTAATCTAATCCTTTTTTATTACAAAGGCAATGAGTCGGTTACCTTAAACAATCAAATCATTTTTCCCGAAAATATTTATATCTTTCCCAACGGAGCCAATATTCGTGGCGATAATATTGAACCAATTTATTATAATCAAATACTTCAACGTTTTTTATCAGAAGATACTACACACATCGTTTTTAAAGCCAGTAATATTGATTTTCGATTTAAAAACAGTAAAAATGGTATCCACGATTTAAACTTATCCATTGAATCAGGGCAACTAATAGGTATAATTGGCAGAAGTGGGGTAGGCAAATCTACATTGCTGAGTTTGTTAAATGGCAGTTTAAAACCTCATCAGGGTAAAGTAAGCATTAATAATTTCGACATTAATAAAGATCAAAAAAAGCTGGAAGGGCTTATTGGATTTATACCTCAGGACGATCTGTTAATCGAGGAGTTATCGGTTTTTAAAAACCTGTACTTAAATGCAAAACTTTGTTTTGGCGATTTATCAAAAATTCAAATAAAAGAAAAAGTAAACCAATTATTACATGATCTGGATTTGCTTGATGTTAAAGACCTTAAAGTAGGAACAGCTTTAAATAAACTTATTAGTGGGGGACAGCGCAAGCGTTTAAATATTGCTCTGGAACTTATTCGTGAACCTTATATCCTTTTTGCTGATGAACCTACCTCTGGATTGTCTTCATCAGATTCAGAAGAAATCATGCAACTCTTCTCCGAACAAACGATTAAAGGCAGAATAGTTGTTATGAATATACATCAACCTTCATCAGATACATTTAAATCTTTCGATAAAATCTTGTTACTCGATAAAGAGGGTTATCCTGTTTATTTTGGGAATCCTGCAGAATCAATACCATATTTTAATACTATTGCAGAAAGTTTTGTTACAGTAGCCGATAGCTGTCAAACTTGCGGAAATATAAATCCTGAATCAATTTTTAAGATACTCGAAGAAAGAAAAGTAAATAAAAAGGGAGAGTTTGTTAGTCATCGGAAAATTGAACCGCAAAAATGGCACGAGTATTATAAGAAAAAAATAAATGAAACGAATGTTACAAAGGAAATTAAAAAGGAAATACCACAAATTACATTTAACAGGCCAAATGCAATTAAGCAGTTTTTAATTTTTAGTGAACGTAACTTCCTTTCAAAATTTGCTAACAAGCAATATGTGATGCTTGCATTTTTAATAACTCCATTGTTAGCTATTATTTTGGCACTGTTAAGTAAGCATACAAGTTCTGATTTTGATCATTATGTTTTATATGGAAATGAAAATATTCCTGCCTATTTATTTATGGGAGTAATCGTAGCTTTATTTGTTGGGCTTATTATTAGTGCAGAAGATATCTTTCGTGACAGAAAAATTCTAAAAAGAGAATCGTTTTTGAGATTAAATAAAATAAGCTATTTACAATCAAAAATCTTTTTTCTGTTTAATTTAAGTGCCATACAGGCACTCCTTTTCGTGGTATTAGGTAATTGGATTTTAGGTATTAAAGGAATGAATTTTTATTTCTGGATAATTCTTTTTTCTACATTCTCTTTTGCCAATATTGTAGGTCTGCTAATATCATCTTTATTTAATTCGATTGTAGTAATTTATATTCTTGTTCCTTTATTTATTGTCCCACAAATATTATTGAGTGGAACTATGGTGCCATTTGACAAGTTAAACGAAAAGGTGATTCACGACGAATTTGTACCCGTAGTTGGAGATGTTATGGCATCTCGTTGGGCTTATGAAGCCTTAGTTGTTTCCCAGTTTAAGAAAAATAAGTTTCAGAAAAACTATTTTAAATTTGATAAACAAGATAGTTATGCCCGTTTTAATGTTTTATTTTTAATCCCGGAAATTAAAGAAACCTTAAACGATTTGCATGACGCACTCCGTGAAGGAAATATCTCTGAACAACAAGATAATTATCTGTTTTTAACAAATGAGTTAAAAAAACTAAGCGTTTTAAATCCAATTGAAGGATATGAAGAAACTTCTTTAGATGATTTATCATACAAAGATTTGAATATAATTAAAGAGTATCTTACTAAAATAAATTCAAATTTCATAAATACAATAAATAAAATTTCAATTCAAAAAGATAGTATTACACATGAATTAATTGCACAATTAGGAGATATTGATAAGTATAATGAGTTTAAAAATGAAAATTCAATAAAAAGTTTATCAGAGTTAGTGTTAAACAGACAAAGCTTTAAACCATTTATCAAAAAGAATAACAAGATAATTCGAAAGATTGAACCGATTTATCACCTTGCAAATTCAAGAATCGGGAGGGCACATTTTCTTGCATCCGAAAAGAAAATAGGATCAATTAGCATAAGTACAATTGCTTTTAATACTATTATTCTTTGGTTAATGACATTAATTTTTTGTATCTTTTTGATCATTTTGTTTTATAGAAAATTTTAATCATATAATAACATAAAATTATAGGCAGATGAAAATTAAATTACTATTTATTTTAGGCTTCTTGGCTTTTTTTGCTTTCACTCAGTGTAAATCAGAAAAAAAAGCAAAAGAAAAACAGGCAGTTGAAAGCAATGAAGAGGCAAGCGGATTTAGCGATAATGAGAAAATTATGTATAGCTTACCTTCGCCCGATGAAATTTTCTCTGAGATTTTTATGGAAGAAATGAATCTTAAACCGGAATATGTAAATCCATCTACTAATGCATCAAATTATATTGATGTTAAATCACAGGCTATTAATCTTGGTGTTTATATTAGCGATTTTGCATACTTAAGTGCAATTGAAAGTAATACGGATGAATTGGCCTATTTAAAGATAATTAGAGAGTTAATGGACAAAGTGAATCTGTATGGCATTGTGAACGAAGAGATGTTAGACAGGATTAATGAAAATTTAATGGTTAAAGATTCACTCAATAAAATATCGCAGGAATTATATTACAAAATGTCAAACATCCTCGAAAATTCAGATCGTAACAATATTTTAGTTTTGGTTTCAACTGGAGCAATTGTGGAAGCATTATATCTGGCAATTAATAACATAGAATTCAATCATTCTGGCGAGGTTATTCAAAAAATATTCGATCAAAAATTTGTTTTTGATAACTATTATGAATTTGCATCGCAATACTCTGATGATATTTATGTTAAAACGGTTCTTAACGAACTGTCGGTAATTAAAAACATGTTTGAACATCTTGATTTTAATGATTCAAAAATTAACGTAACAAAAGAGAGTGGTTCTGACTTTCTTGTAATTCAAGGGGGGAAAGAAATTATAGTAACCGAAGAAGCATACCTTGGATTCAGGGAAAATATCACCAACGTAAGAAACTTGTTAGTAAGTATATCTAAATCTATTAACCAGCCATAAAAAGATGCTTGTATTTGATTGAAAACTATAAAAATATTTTGTTATGACTAATCTAAAAAAAATATACTTCATATGTATTATGTTAATAGCTGCTGGTAATGTACACGCACAACGTTGTGATGATTATCATAAAACCGGCGATTGTAAGATATATCGAGCTGATGGATTTGAAAGCTATGGACAGTCCAGGAGTGCCTTATTAGAAATAAAAAAACAAACCACTTTTAAGGCTGTTTTTTACGGGCAAAGAGACTACAAAATTGTTCTTTGCACTGATTATGGGTATTATCCCGTTCATTATGTAATTAGCAACGCCGATACGAAAGAAGTATTATACGATAATAAGGAAGATGATTTTATTGAATCAGTTGGATTTACAATTGACAAAACACAAAACCTCGTTTTTGATATCACTGTTATTGCAGAGGATATTAAACCAGAAGATGCATTTGATTTAAGAACTTGTGTGGGTGTAAATATTTATTGGAGGAAAGTGCCTAAAATGGGATTCTAATTAAATGAATATGATAAGGCTTATTTATTTGATCTCATTCTTAACATCAGGCATGTTTGCATTTTCACAAAACTTGGTGCCAAATTACAGTTTTGAAGAATTTGTTGATTGCCCCTATGAGGTAACTTCAGAATCTAAAAAGGAACTTATTCCTTTTTGGGAAATGCCTACTCGTGGAACCAGCGATTATTTTAACGCATGTGCAATATTCCAGGTAAACGTCCCTGATAACATTCTTGGCAATATGTTTGCTCAGGACGGTAATGCATATGCAGGAATTGTTCTGATAGAACGACCTCCCTCGTTAGTAAGAGTTAAAAAGCCGTTGAACTATCGTGAATATTTACAAACCGAATTATTACGACCACTTGTAAAAGATAAGCTGTATTGTATTAAATTTTATTTCTCAATTGCATCTTATTCAACCTATGCTGTAAATAAAATTGGTTTGCATATTTCGGACTTAAAAATCGGAAGTATATTAAATTCTAAGGTGTTGGAAGTAAAACCCCAAATTGAATTGGATACGACGAACCTGATCATTGAACGCGATTATTGGCATCAGGTATGTGATACATTTAGAGCATGTGGCGACGAAAAATACATCACGATAGGTAATTTCTATAATGATTGCGAAACTTATGCAGAAAAATTGGATTGCTCAATTTATCGTAACTCGATTCAACAAACCATTAATGAAAATAAAATAGCATATTATTATATTGATGTTGTTTCTGTTGTAGAAATTCCGGACACAACGCAAAACTGCTGCATAGATTCGTATGTAATCCAATGAGTAAGTGGTAAGAGTCACTTTAAAACCATAACCTGTAATTAGAAATTTTCTGATTACAACAAACGCAATTTCTTACTATACAATTGTTGCATATTATCCGCTTAAAAGTAAATTCAATTCGCTTCATATCATTCTGACAGCAAATAATTCTGGAAACTTCATCTTCATTATGACAGTTAAATTAATTCGGTTCTTAGCTTCCTGACTGCGAATTTAACAGGATTGGTTTGGCAGGTTTGATAGTAAAACATTTTTTTTGCCCACCCGCTTTGCATCCTTCGGCTGCATTTGTGATTTTCCAACCGCACATTTAAACACTTTTGCTCCGCAAAAAAGTTTAAATTTTGCTACAACTTTTTGATTTATGCAATTTTTTATTTAAAAAATATTAATTTGGTATTGCCTAAAGAAAATTGAATTATGAAAGAAGTTAAAAAGAGAATCTACCTTTCTGATAATCCGAATGTAGAACAAGATTCATTTCAAGTACACACTAATATAGCCAAGACACTTTTCCAAGTAATAGAAAAACACGATGTTGATGAATATTCTCACACAATTGGTCTTTTTGGAGAGTGGGGTTCTGGAAAATCTTTTGTAATTAATAAATTACAGAATTTATTAAATAAAGATAAAAATAAAACATTAATAACAATTGATGTTTGGAAATATTCCGGTTATCCTTTGTTACGAAGTATTCTTTTTGAGCTTGAAAGAAAATTCAAAGTACTTTATAATATAGATTCAGAAAAATACAATGTTTTTTCAAAAGGTTATAAAAATACAAAAGGTAAGTTCCTCAAAGATATTTTATATTATGATGAAGTTTTTGAAAGTGAATCAAAACTTAATGCAAAAGATTTCTCCGATACTTTAAAAAAATTGATAGATAAGTATAAAAGACCTCTTTTTACTTTATTGGTGTTATTTATTACTTTTATTATTTTTCAATTAATTCCAATTAATTATCAAGAAAAAGAATGGTTCAAAATTTTAAATCCTATACTTAAAGGAGTTGCTGTTTTTACAGGATTTATTGGTTTTGTTTCAATATTTGCTGGTATTTTGCAAAAACCTCTCAAAGATATTGGAGAACTAATATTTTTTAAAAATGTAGTGAAAAATTTCCGAGAAAAAGCAAATTTCTCTCCTGAACAATTTGAAGATATTTTCAAAGATATGTTGTCTAAAATACCAAAAGAGAAGTACGTTATAGTATTTGATAATATTGATAGATGTGAACCCAATGTTGCATATGAGACCTTATCTACAATCAAGACATTCATGGATGTTAAAAACTGTTTCTATATAATTCCTGCTGATGATGAAGCAATTAAAAAGTATCTAATTGATCAATCTATTAATGAATCTAAAAATGGTAATTTTTCAAGAAAGTTTTCTGAAGAATTCATTGACAAGATATTTCAAACTTATATTAGAATTCCAATTCTTAAAGCGGTAGAAAGAGATAATTATATCAAAGAACAACTTGAGAAAATAGATTTCCAAGATAGGATTAGTAAAAAGGATATTGAAACAATAAAAGAAATCCTCTATTTTGCTTACAAAGGTGAAAGTCCAAGAAATATTATAAGATTTATTAATGATTATTCTACATATTTTCAATTAGCATTAATATCCTTGCCCAGTTTGCTTGATAATATCACTCTCTTTACAATAATTGTAGCTATTAAACAAAAGTGGTATAAATTTGAAAAAGTATTAAACAATAATCCAACTTTTTTTAATGAATACTTAGAAAATGAAAGCATATTGGAAGAGCATTTAAAAGATATTGATAACTACGAAGATTTATCTATATTTTTCAAAGGTATCTCTAGATTTTATTTGCCAAAAATTAGAAATTTATCCATTGATTCGTATATACATTTTAAAGAATGTGAACCATCATACGAGATTTCAGAGCATTTGAAAAACAATAAACCAGATGAAATAGAATTAAATAAAGAATCAATAAAAATTTTAATCAAAGAGTTTAAAAAGAACATTAAAAAAGGAAGTGCTTTTTCTGTAAATAGTTTTATAACATTATCTAATCTTATAATTGATAACAAAGAAAATGAATTTTTCTTTGAATTAATAAAGGCGTTCTGGATAGGTTTTATTGAAGCCAATAAGGAAATTGTTAACCTGATTGTTTTTGAGTTGTTGGATGAAGAGAATCTTGTTGCTGCCGTTAATACTATTAATAATGAAGATGTCAAATATCATAGCAATATTATTGAATTAAAATTTATTGAATTGCTAAACGAACCAAATGATGAAAGTAAAGAACAAGATAAAGAACAATATTTAACAGTATTTGAAACAATTCTTAAATCAGAATATGAATTCAATACAAAAAACATAAAATCACTGTTCAAATCATGGAAAAAAGAAAATGAATATCAAAATTCACTTTTAAATAAAATTAGTAATAATGGAAATTATAAGTACTTACCAAATAATGTTCTTAGCAAATTAATAAAAGATCCTATTGACTCAAAATCAATAGACTTACTAAATAATTGGGATAATGATATCATTCCTCATTCTATTGGTTTAGAATTATTAAATGTTATTGAAAAAAGACTAATCAGCAGAACTTTAAACAATCAACAATTACTTATTCAACAAAAGACATTATTAGATCAAGACTTTTCCTTAATACAACTTGTTGATGAATCTTTTTTAAATGTTGAGAAAAAAGATTCTTATTTTAATAGCCTTGCTAATGTTACAAGTCTTATCCTTCAATATTCTCCAAACAATCAAAATCTTTTTAATTTAGGTATTAAGTTTTGGTTTGAATTAATTTACTTTTCACAAATTGATAATGAATTGATTGATTCTAAAGGTTCTGAAATATTTAAACTGTATATTAAACCACATAGTTTAGCAATCGAAGAGTTTAAAAATAATATAAAGTATGCGGTAAATTTATTGTCTTTGAATAGTACCAAAAAAATCATTTTTGAAACATCTTTAGAACTTCAATCATCCATATTTGAAATATTGGATGATGTACATTTTAATAATTTCAACTTATTACTTGCAAGCCCTTTAAAGAATGAGCATATTGATACATTATTAATTAAAGCAAAAGAAAGAGAAATTGTAGTAAAAGAAAATGATCTTTCTAATTTTATCCTTGTTTCCATTATTGAAGAGCTAATTAATTTAAAAACTGATATTTCAGATAAATTGAGTTATCTAAATGCTAATTTTGAATTAAAGGAGCATAAAAATGTTTTTATCGATAATAAAAATGGGATTAATGATTATTATAAAGAAAATCCTTCAATTGGCATAATTATATTAGAAGAAATTAAATCGGTGTTATCTTACAGCGAGTTTTTTAATAATATTTTAAAGCCACTTTTAAAATTTATAGCTCAGAAGCTTGACGCATCTGAATCCATAATTGAATATACAAATCTTTCAATTTTAATTGAAGCAACGGAAAATAAGGAACATTTAAATTTGCTTTATTCGTTAATAAAGTTATGTTTAGAGAAGAATCAGGACATTGAAGAAAACTACTTTGCAATAAATGTTCTTAATAAAACTTATAATGAATATTCTGATTTACAAAGAGAAGAGATAGGAAATTTAATAAAACACAATGATCACCTTCAAGAGTGGAATGCTGACAGTATAGAAATTCTAAAAGAGTTGAATATTAGTTTACAAGATGAAAAGCAGATTGAAAACTAGTAATTTTTTTACTCAAGCACATAAGTAAGTCCGCACCGTCCAACACAACCAAAGGCTTATCAAAAAGTTTGTTACCAACCCAAATTCCCCGTAACCCCCAATAAACTTTGCCCTTACAAACATTTTCCCTAACGAACCATACAGCTTCCCACTGCATTTAATTTCCCTCCTGCTTAATTTTCTATTTAGAATTAATCTTTAATATAGGTTAGATACTCGTTCACATAAATTTAAGAACGGTTAATAAAAATTATTTCGAATAAGTAACTTTTTTCATAAAATTAACTATACTCGGCTATAAAGCGATATGTAATGAAAAGGACAAATAAAGATAGAATTCTTTCAAAAAGAAATTTTTCAGATGGATTTTCTAATAAGCCGGAAAACAAAGATTTTTTTTCAGAAGGTATAATCAAAGAGATTGTTCGTGATATTTACAGGCAATCAAACGGTGGTTGGGCACAGTGGTTTAATTCTCTTAGCATAATGTTATTAATATTGGATGAGAACGAAACTGTAATTACTTGTAATGAAGCTTTTCGTAAATATGTTCGAATACCTAAAAATAAAATTCAAGGAAAATCGTTTTGTGAAATTATTTTTAAAAATAAAACAAAATCAAAATCTACGGCTGATATCAAAAATCTGTATTTAAAAGAACACACTCAAAAAATTATTTTAGCTAATAAATCCATTAAAGTTACAGCCGACCCCATCTTAAACCCTGAAAATAAAATAAAATATATTATTGTTACAGTAATAGATATAACTGAAAACCTGCAAAACATTTTTAATCTTGAATCCGAAAAAAATAAGTTTCAAGATTTAGTTGATATGGCAAATGTTGCAATTGTCAGCGATGATAAGGATGGAAAATTTATTTATTTTAATAAACAGTTTGCTGAAATGTTTGGATATACTGAAACGGAAATTGCAACTAAAACACATGCCGACCTTGTTCATCCTGATGATTTAAAAATGATTGCCAAAATTCATAACGATCGGTTTAAAGGTGAAAATTCTGTTGCAAAATATGAATTTAGGGCACTTAAAAAGGATGGCAGTATCATTAACATTGAAATTTATGTTACAGAAATTTCAAAACAAAATAATGAAATAATTGGAACACGTTCTTTTTTGAGAGACATTACTGTAAATGTCAAACGCGAAAGAGATTTAAACGAACGAATCAAAGAACTTGATTTTCTTCACCTAATTGCGGAATTATCAGGTAAATCTAATACAGATTTTGATAACTTCTTTAAAGAAATCTCCAATTCGTTACCAAATGCAATGCAATATCCTTTGTTAAATTCAGTAATAATTGAAATTAATAATAAACTTTATCAATCTTCTAATTTTAATGATTCTAAAATTTATAAGAAAATTGATATTAAAGTTCGTGATAAAAAAGTAGGTTACTTTAAAGTTTGTATCAACCAAAATGTTCAAAACAAAGCACCATATTTTTTAAAAGAAGAAATAGAATTATTAAATACACTTTCTTACCAGATTACAGAATTTCTTGAAAAAAAATATCTCGAACAACTCAGCAAAGTGCAAAATAACATTGCAAATGCAGTCAGTGTTCATAATAATTTAGAAGAACTAATCCAAACAATAAAAAATGAAGTAAGTACAATTATTGACACGACTAACTTCTACATCGCGTTTTACGATAAAGAAACAGATATGATCAGTATTCCTTACTATGCCGATCAGGAAGACGATATTGTTAGATTCGAAGCAAAAAACACCTTAACAGGATATGTTATTAAAAAAGGAAAACCAATGCTGGTAAATGCTGATGTTGAGCGTCAGCTATATAAGCAGGAATTGATTGAATCAATTGGTGGCAAATCCAAAATATGGCTTGGAGTTCCGCTTAGTATAAAAGGTGAAGTCATTGGTGCTTTCGTAGTTCAAAATTATGAGAACGAAGATGCATATAACGAAAAGGATTTGGAATTATTGGCATTCATCTCTCATCAAATTGCAAATTCAATCGACAGGCAAAAATCTATAGAAGCACTTGAACAGGCAAAATTAAAAGCCGAAGAATCGGACAAACTAAAAACGGCATTCTTAAACAATTTGAGTCACGAAGTAAGAACCCCGTTAAATGGCATTCTCGGATTCTCAAAACTGTTAATTAAGCCCGATTTAAACGATCAGGTAAAGGGAAAATACATCAATATTATCGACACCAGTTCAAGTCAGTTAATGAATATTATTGAAGATTTGATTCTAATTTCTGAAATTCAAACCAATCAGGTAACAATCCTTGATGAAAACATAATACTTGCTGAACTGTTATACAATGTGTTTCATTCATTTAAAAGCAAATTCGAAGCTAAAAGAATTGATTTCACAATGGATTTGAATGATGATGTTAATGCCTTAACAATTAATTCTGATAAATATAAAATAACCGATATTTTAAATCGATTGCTAAGCAATGCTTTAAAATTTACTGATAACGGACATGTTCGATTATCTGTTTCATTAAACGGACTTGAAATCCTTTTTTCAATCGAAGATACCGGAATTGGAATTGAAGAAGAATTGAAAGAGAAGATATTCATACCATTCCGTCAAGCGGATTTGGAACAAAGCAGGGTATTTGAAGGCAATGGTCTTGGATTATCAATCGCGAAAGGATATACAGAAATATTGGGCGGTAAAATCTGGGTAAAATCCACAGTAAAAAAAGGATCAATATTTTATTTTACAGTTCCTTTTAATTCAACATGTCAGATATAAGCTGAAATATTTCTATTTTTTTCTGATCATTGAAATCTTTTAGTTATACATTTTTTATATAAAATTGATTAATTTAGAATGCCAAAGAAAATGTATAAATAATGAGTTTATTTCAGACATCCGTAATTAAAAAATACCTGAACGATTTAAGGCCTGAACTAATTGATAAAAAATACAATGACTTTCAAACTTATTTTGGCAATCCCGAAATACAGGAAAACATTCGAAACCTGAAAGAAGAAGAATTTCAGGAAGGCTTTATTCGTGAACTTTTTGTAAATATTTTCGACTACATATTAAAGCCAAATGCAAACTTCAATATCGAACTCGAAAAAAAGAACATTGACGATAGCAAAAAAGCCGATGGAGCAATTTTACTCAATAACGAAGTTCATGTGGTTATCGAATTAAAATCTACTCAAACAACCGATTTAGATACAGTCGAAACTCAAGCATTCGGATACAAAAACCACAATCCAAAATGCCAGTATATAATTACTTCGAATTTTGAAAAAAT
The DNA here is from genome assembly GCA_003446015.1 of Bacteroidales bacterium. Classification (GTDB taxonomy): domain Bacteria; phylum Bacteroidota; class Bacteroidia; order Bacteroidales; family UBA12077; genus UBA12077. The sequence goes on from DMBU01000142.1 coordinate 32,378, forward strand.
AAGGATATACATTCAGAATGCAATCGACCATCNNAGGAAGAAAATGTAACCAAAAAGCTCTATAACGATTATTCAAAATTCAGAACTGAGATATTTGGTGATATTCTAAAAAATAATCCTGAGTTTGATAAGCTGGTTCTTTTCAAGAAAACTCAAAAACTTTTGGATAGATTTTTATTTATTCTCTTTGCTGAAGATAGAAATCTTTTACCCCCGAATTCTGTTTCAAGAATTTTAGAGCGATGGAATATACTCCAGCGTGAAGATGCTTATAAACCATTGTATGACATTTTTAAACAGTATTTTGGTTACTTGAATACTGGAAGAAAAGGGCAAGTGCCTAACGACGATATTTTCTCATATAATGGTGGACTTTTCGCTCCTGATGACATTTTGGATAATATCAAAATCAGCGATGCATTGCTGCACAAACATACGCTGCAACTGAGTACCTATGATTTTGAAACCGAAGTTGATGTAAATATTTTAGGGCACATTTTCGAACATTCGCTGGGTGAAATTGAAAATATTCAGGCTTCAATGACTGGCGGAGTTAACCCCGCCGATAAAACGCAATCGAAGCGCAAAAAAGACGGAATTTTTTACACACCAAAATACATCACCAAATACATTGTTGAAAATACAGTTGGAAAACTTTGCGAAGAAAAGCGCTCTGAATTAGAAATTATTGATGAAGAATATGCAAAAGGCAGAAGAAACCGCAAAAAAGAAATTGTAAAAGATTTAGATAATAAATTAACTGTATATCGGGAGTGGTTATTGAATATTACGATACTTGATCCGGCTTGCGGATCAGGAGCATTTTTAAATCAAGCTTTGGAGTTTTTAATTAAAGAACACAATAAAATTGATGAATTGAAAGCTCAATTGTTAGGTGGCTCAATTGTATTTTCAGATATTGAAGCAAAAATTCTTGAAAAGAATATTTACGGAGTTGATTTAAACGAAGAATC
>DMBU01000112.1 GCA_003446015.1 Bacteroidales bacterium
TATTAAAGGCCCTTCAGAACAATTGGGGAGACACCTTTGCTATTGCAAGTAGCAAACAGAACCGCACTAGCGCCGATGTGCAGGCCAAAGATGATGCACGGACGGTGTACGAAAAGGAACTTCGCAGTTTTGTTGCCCAATGGTTATCCTTTAACACCAAAGTATCGAACAGCGATCGCGAGAGGATGGGGCTTACTGTAAAATCGGGTACCCGGACCGCGGTCCCAAAACCAACCACATGCCCGGTAGGCGCCGTTGACTTTTCGGCGCGTTTGCAGCATACTATCCATTACGCTGATGAAGCCAGCCCCCGGAGCAAGGCAAAACCGGCAGGGGTGCATGGCTGCGAAATATGGATGAAACCGGGCGGGAGCGCCCCGGTAGAGGCTTCGGAGCTTACTTTCCTCGCTACCGCTACCCGTACGCCATACATTATAACTTTTGACGGGGCCGATGCCGGCAAAACCGTGTATTACTGGTTGCGCTGGGTAAATACCCGCAGCGAACATGGCCCCTGGGGCAGCGCCATCAGCGCTATGGTGGCGGGGTAAAAACGTAAAGAGGTTCGATAAAAGCCGATGGGGCTTCCGATTCTGTAAAAATCCGGAAGCCCATCAAAAACTAAACAAAAACGGGGGCCGGAAACCATTTAAACAGGCCTGCCCCGCTCAGGTATTTTCAGCGGGGGCGTATCCGAAAAGCCAAAAGAGTAGGAAAAACTAAACAATCAACAAAATGAAAAAAGTGAAGTTAATTTTAATCTGTTTATTAATTATAAATTCGTTAATAAGTAAAGGCCAACAAGCTGATATACTTACAAATGAGAGTATTATTGAGATGTTTTCAAAAAAGTTGCCAGGTTCCATAATAATTGGAAAGATTAAAAGTTCACAAAATAGCTTCGATATTGGCACAGATGCTTTGATATCGTTGACTAATGACAGTGTTCCGGAAAGTATTGTAAACGCTATGATTGAAGCGGCAAATGATAATTCTAAGCATATTATCCAGGTAAACCCTAATGATCCTGCAACTATGCATGATCCGGGTATTTATTATTTAAAAAACACAGAGGAAGGTCAAAAATTAACACAATTGGACCCAACAATATATAGTCAAAATAAAAGTAGTGGTGCATTAGGTTCGGCATTAACGTATGGTTTGGCTAAAGTTAAAATGAGCGTTACACTTGATGGTGGTGAAGCCCAATTACAAATCAATGAACTGCAACCTGAGTTTTATTTTTATTTTGATATTTCAGGAAATAGCCTTAATCAATCTTCATCGTGGATGTTTTCAACAGCTTCAAGCCCGAATGAATTTCTTTTAGTTATATTGAATAAGAATAAAAAAACACGCGAAGTAGTAACCGGATCAGCCAATATTAGTGGTTCTTCTCTCGGAGTTGATGATAAAAATAAGGCAACTTATAAAGTTGAAAAAATAACCCCGGGAATTTTTAAGGTAATTTTGGTAGATCCCATACCAGGGGAGTATTGTTTTATGTATGCCGGAAGCGTTCCAACAGGTTTTACCTTAAACAAAGTTTTTGATTTTGGTTTAAGTGTTGAATAACCAAAAGAAATAACCTAAGAATTATAAATTAAATAAAATTTTGCCCTGTCCTGCACAGGCCATTAAAAGCGGGAGCGTAACCGAAAAGCCTTACGAGTAGAAAAAGTAAAAGTATAACGTATGAAAACCAAAATAAAATCTACATAGTAAAAGACTGTTCAGAAACCATTTGAAGAAGGTACGGTACCTATAAGTCAGATAAATAGTTTGTTGAAATTTCAATTCTTCTTTTTTGAATAATTTAAAGCGCCTATTCGTTTATCATGATTGGAAAGACTATAAATAATTATGTAATAGAACGTAAACTTGGCGATGGCGGCATGGGTGAAGTTTATTATGCCAAACACAATAAAGTTGATCGGGAAGTTGCTATTAAAGTTCTTCATAGTCATCTCTTTTTTAATGAAAGTATTCACAACAGATTTAAAAATGAAGCTAATGCGCTTATTAAATTAAACCATCCGGGAATTGTAAAAATATTTGATTACGTTGAGCAGGAAAATTTTGCTTGTTTAATAATGGAATATATAAATGGTTACACTTTGGACATTTATATTTCCAAAGTCTCAGGTCCATTACCATCAATTAAGGCAACTTCAATAATTTGCTCTGTTTTAGATGCCGTGCAATATGCACACGACAATAATGTTTACCACAGGGATATTAAACCATCAAATATTATGATTGGTAAAGACAATAACAAAGTTCTGATTATGGATTTTGGCATTGCAAAACTTACTGATTCAAAAAATTTTAAAACTACTCACGCAAATACTCAGTTAGGCACTCCGTTTTACATGAGTCCTGAACAGGTTAAGGGAATGCCGTACTCAAGGAAGAGTGATATTTATTCATTAGGAGTAACTCTTTTTGAGATGGTTACAGGTAAATGTCCGTATCACGGAATCACAAGTCTTTTTGAATTACAATCAAAAATTGTAAATGAGCCTTTGCCTGATACCAATGACTATTATCCGGATGTTAGTTTTCAGATTAAGAACGCAATTGTAATTGCCACTCAAAAAAACCCGGAGTTGCGTTTCAATAACTGTAATGAATTTAAAAAGAGTTTACAAGATAAAGACACCCCTTTAATTGTACCCGCTTCAAAGCCAGCAATTGCAAGGCAGACAAAAAAAATGGACAACCTGCCTGCATACATTGCTGTTGCGATTGGTTTAGTTATGGTAGTCATTGTTGCTTTTATATTTTTTAGAGATAAAAAGAAGATTGTTACGGGCACTGAAAATAACCATATAACTGTAGTAGATACATTGGGAGATTCGATACAAAAACAAAATTTGAAAGCAATGGATAGTTTGTTAATTCAAATGGGAAAGGAGTCCAATATAAGCCTTTCACCTATTCAAAAGGATAGTTTGACCGGGGAAATTAAATCTATTAAACAACCAATATCGATTGAAGTATTGAATGCAAAATGTAGTCTTTATGTTGTTTCTGCCATACAAAGTCTGAATTTAACTAAAATGGGTACCTACCTGGCTCAAAAAGAGAAGGAGACTAATATCGTCCTATCTACAAAACAAATTGAAGAATTAAAAGGGAAAATCAGCGCTTTTGACAATCAAATAACAAATGACGAATTAATTTTAATATGTAAACCTTCCTTTATAGAAATGGTTAAAGTGATCTCCGACGCTCAATTAGAAAATGACTTTTGGCTGATAATTGAAGATAAAGTTTCTCTTTGCAGAATTGTATTTGAGGATAGATCGCAAATAAGTGGCTTAAGTGACTTTAAAAAGATTAATAAAAAATTTCCTTCCAATAATAAACCCCAGGATATTTCGATCACTATAAAATTTAAAATAAATCCAAAAGATGATGAATCGGATAAGGTAAATTGCTCTGAAACCTTGAAATATTCAAAATCCGGAAACGAATATGTACTAAACAAATAATACAAATAAGTATTTGGTAATATGTTGACCAACCATTAAAAATATATTGAGATGAAAACACAACTTTTTTGCTTTGCGGTATTTGTTCTGTTATTTTTCTCTGTCATATCAGTTGCGCAGGGAACGGATGAAGAAGGTATAAGAAAAAATCTTCAAACCGGCGCCATTGAAAAAGTTTATTACAAATATTCTACTTATTCAATGCAGGATATTCATTATAACCATTATTCTATATTTCAAAAACTTAAGAATAAAAAAGCAGATACCATTTATGTTGTTGACATCAATTTTAATGTGGATAAAAAATTCATTGAAATCATTCAAAATGATAAACAAAATAATCTGTCTTTCACTAAGAAAATTGATTTTCAGCCTTTTTTCTATCCCTCAAAGAAAATTGATAAACCTATCTTTTGTGTAAATAGTTATTTGTTTAATGACACATTATTGAGTTTAACAAATTATAACAATTCTACTATTCTTTTTACTGTAGTTGATACAATTAAACCCGAGATTATTCTGCATCAATTTACCACTACCGATGGAAATTTTGAATTTGAACTTGTCAGGTTCAGACAATCATATCTTAAACCTCATCTAGTGCATGCAAGGGATTATTGGGAATGGTTTAAACCGCCAATAGATACTTCTCAAATAGATATAATATTAGCAAAATATGATAGTTTAAAAGTAAAGTTCAACCAAGAAGTCGCAAAAATCAATAATGACAGAGACTCTTTAATATCAAATATTCATGAAAAACAAACTAAAAATAAATATTCAGAAGTTTATGCTCCTGAAAAACTAATTGATTCCTCTAACAAAAGGATTGACAATATTTTTTCTGATCATCTTGGTCAAACACATGTTCGCGATATTAATGTTACTGGCAATTACAAGTTATACAGATTTGCTGATGTAAACAAACCTAATATCGTAATAAGAAATCGTACCCCTATGAATTTACCATTTGCGTTGACAACACAATTTGCTGCAATTGATACTGTTCTCAAATATTTACCTTTAGAAAATGAATCTGTATCGGTTTGCAATGATGATCCTTCAGAAACTTTACGAAAAAAACATATATTCTCAAAGGAATTATGTCAAAAAATTAAAGCATTAAATTTCTCACTCGACTCTGCCGGATTAAAGTTATCACTTGATACAACATTTAGTTCCGCATTGGATAAGGCTGATTTAATACTACGAAGTATGTGTCAAGAAAAAATACCTATTACAACAATTTATAATTACAATTTCAAATATACCGCAAAGTCAGAATGGCAAATATGGAAATCAATGAATAAGAGAATTACCGGCGGAAATGATACTTTGATTACAAATAAAGAAATGATTGATTATTTCACTGCAAAGTACCCAAAGCAAAAAAATGGCAAATACAATGTCAGGCTAAATACAACAATACTGAATGAAAGGTACTATGGACCTGTTATAGACTCTGTTAATCTGAAATATAAATTTATTACACAAATAGGTTTTAATGCAGGATCTTTTTTTATTAATGAAGAAACAACGGAGGGAAATATTTCAAATAAATATGGATACCACTTCTATAATGTGTTTTTGATTTACCATCACATTGGAGTTTTTGGTGGTTCAATCTCACGATCTCAAAATTGGCTTTCCGGTATGGACGATATAAAATATTCTGAAGGAGGCCTTTATTTGGCGCCAGGCAAAGTTTTCTATTTTAAAGTTGGTATTGCTGATTATCAGAATTTAAAACTTGACAGTCGAATTACCAAACCAATTGTAGGAGCCAGCCTTATTTTTCCGGTTTTTCAGATAGAAGGCGGTTACAATTTTGCATTTAATTATCCGTACGCAATGGCAGGATTTAATATTCCATTTAACTTATAATTAAAAATTAATGATTATGACAAATTTTAAAACATGCAACAATGGACACAATTATGATGCAGGCAAATATGCTGTTTGCCCATTTTGTCCGGTCAACAATGTGAATTCTGATTATGAACAAACCATGAAAGAGTTCAAAAGAACCCAGTTATTAAACGATCCGAACGACAATCAGTTTGATAAAACGATGATTAATGAAGAAACAAAGGATTTAAAAACAACTTTGTCTGGTGGCGGTTCCGGCAGTGCAACGCAGAATCCATTGAGCAGAACTACCATTGTAAACAGAAGTGATTCTAAAAGTGAGACTGTTATAGATCAGACAGTAAAAAGAAAGATTGTTGGATGGCTTGTTACATTCAGTATTGATGATTACGGACAGGATTTCAAATTGTTCGTTGGCAAGAATAGAATCGGTTCAGGAAAAAACTGTGATATTTTGATTAATGATTCTTCGGTATCTGGCGAACATGCTACAATTCTATTTCGTGAAGATGAGTTTCTAATCAAGGATAATTTTTCAACCAACGGAACAAAAATAAACGGGGTCACAACTGACGAAGGAAAATTAAAGGACGGTGACGAACTTCGATTGGGAAACACAGTTTTCAAAATCAAAACTGTATTCTAATTGAAAATAGACTCCTATAAACTAATAGTTGGAAATGCTACCGACATTGGTATTGTTCGAGAGCATAACGAAGACTATATGGCGCACTTTGATACGCCGTATGGATATTGTATTATAGTTTGTGATGGCATGGGCGGGCATGCTGCCGGTGAAGTAGCATCACAAGGCGCAATTGAAGCAATCAAACATTATTTGCAGGATGGAAAAGTTACAAAGCTTGATACTGCTATTTCATTGCAAAATGCAATTGAATTTGCCAATTATAAGCTTCTTGAAATGGTTCAGTTGAATCCGGCGTTGACTGGTATGGGGACTACATGCATAATGGCATTGATTAACCAGTCTGAAATGTATGTTGCTCATGCGGGTGATAGCCGTTTGTACCTGATCCGTGAAAATGACATTAAACAGCTTTCAAAAGATCACTCTACAATTCAAAATTTAATTGATGCCGGGGTTTTAACTGAAGAGGAAGCTAAAGTAAGTGAGAAAAGAAACCAAATAACAAAGGCGATTGGAATATTTGAAAAAGTTGAACCAACTGTTACAAAACAGGCATTTCGGCTTAAGCATAATGATAGAATCTTGTTGTGCAGCGATGGATTAACTGCCCATCTTAATCAAAAAGATATATCTGCAACAATAAATACATACCCGGATGTACAAACTGCTGCTTTAAAATTGGTTGAAAAAGCCAATTCCGAAGGTGGCACTGACAATATTACGGTCCAGTTAATTCAATATACGGGAAAGTCTTCGAAAAATATCAAGAGACGGATATTAATGAAAACTATTCGATTGATTATTATGGCTTTAATAGTTGCGGGATTAAGCTTTGTCGCTTATGAATATTTTTTCAAAGATATACTTTCAAAATCAAAAGATACTCAAAGTGAATCTGATAAAAAATCAACTGTAATAAAAGGATTATGAAAACCGTAGTAAAAATTGGAAGAGATAAAAGTAATGATATTGTAATTAATGAACCTCGGATTAGCCGCAATCATGCCATCATTACGGATTTAGGCAATGAAATTTATGAGATTAAAGACCTTGGAAGCACAAACGGAACATTCGTAAATGGGAAACGAATCACCCAACAAAAGATTGTTCCTGACGATAAAATTGAAGTTGCAACATGTCTCGTAAATTGGGTTTCGGCTTTTAATGAAAAGAATATATACGGAGCAGATGCAGTTGTGCAGGAGGAACCATATTCAAAAGTTTACAAAACCGTTTCAGTAGGCACCTCCTCAGAATGTGATATTGTATTGTCGGAAAGTATTGTTTCCAGTCATCATGCAAAAATATCTTTATTAAAAAATGGTGATTATTATATTCAGGATTTGGGGAGCAGCAACGGCACTTATGTAAATGGTGCAAGGATTATGTCAAAGAATTTTACTAAAACAGATCTTGTAAAAATTGCTTCGGTTGATTTATCACAGAATTGGTTTTTGCATAAGAATTTACAACCAAAACTTTTCAAAGACCATAAAATTACCTGGCTCATTTCGCTCTCATTATTGGTAATAATTGCAGCCATGACTATGATTTATTTAAACAGATGTAAATGGTTTGATTGGGGATGCAATTTATCAACACAACAAATTTATTCAAAAAATAAAAATTGTTTAGTTCATGTTGTACATGACTATTATTATACGATTGAATTTAATGGTAAAACATATTTTGTTGGGAAAAATAAAACATTTAAAGTAACTGAGGCAAACACAAGCAAAGAGAATCTACAGCCATATAATTCAGTCTCTGGAACCGGGTGTTTTATCAGAAATGACGGGACAATATTAACTTCCTCATTCATCATAAATCCCTGGCTAAATGAAACTGAAAAATTTACTATGCTTAATGAGGTAATTGAAAGTAAAACGATTAAGGATTTCTCGTTGGAGCAAGCTTATCAGATATGTGGCGAAACATCAGAATTAAAATGGCTTTCAGAAGGATTAGTGAATCATCCCCAGAACTATATAGCTGCAAATTCAATTAATTCCTGCATTCTAACAGATGGTATTAATATTACTATTCAGTCAATCAAAAAGGAGTTACCGGAAAATGCTGGCACTGTAAATTGCTTTTATGATACATTAAGTGAAAACCACTTAAACAAAACCTCAGTTTATTATTACAGTGCGAGAAATATTACTGTACCAATTCCGACCTCTACCCTACAGGATACATTTTATTCTGCCATTGATTCCTTTGACATTAATAAATTAAGTTTTGCTGATATTAATAAACAATTGCCTGATTTATCTGAAGGGAGTATCGTATTAAATGAACGTGGGGAATTGGTTGGTAATATTCAATTCCAAAAAATTGTATTTATTACTCAATATTATAAACAAATAAAAAACTAAAATTATGCAAACTTTTAACATCGGTAGAAATACCTCGAACAACGTAGTATTAGATGACAAAATGGTGAGCCGTCAACACGCCCAGTTAATTGTTCTGGACAACGGGCAGGTTTTAATAAAAGACCTGGGAAGTAGTAATGGAACATTTGTAAATGGAAACAAAATTACGGAATGTTACTTAAAAGCAGGAGATATTGTTAAATGTGGAAATACGTTTGTTAAGTGGACCCAGTATGTTTCAGGTTTTAAATCTGAAAATCAATCTTCACCCGGTCCTGCAAATTTTAATTGGAATCAGCAACAGGTTATTAGCGAAAACGATGTTGTTGTTCTAAATACTGATTTCACATTGTCTGATTCGTTAAAATATGTGTTCTCCAGAATTTTTAATATCGGAGACTTGTTTAAGAGTGAATGGGATAGGATAACATCAATTCTTTTTTTTTCCCTTGTTCCAATAATTGTCATATTAATAAGCTGTTTTGTAGTGTATTTTAAAGCTGATAACCTCTCATTTCAACAAATAGTTTTACTCCCATTGATAGTTTCTATATGTTGTTTGGGAATTTCACAGTTTTTAACCATAAGTTTGTTTTCTATTACCCGTGAAACAACAATTATTAAGAATTTGCTGGCATCTTCCATCTTTTCATTTTTACAATTCCTTACATTATTTGTAATGGGGATATTTGGTTTGTTGTTTTATTCTTTTGCCAGCGATGCATTTTACAATTTTGGAGAATTTCAATTTGAACAAAGTCCTGCTTTGCCTGTATTATTTTACTTATTATCATTAAGTGCTACAATTAGCATCTCGATTACCTTGATAATATTTTTGTTTAAATTTTATCTCAGCATTGGCGTTTCCAAAGGATTAAGTATTCATTATACAGTATTTTCCTTTTCATTTAATCTGTTAATTCAACTTGCTGTAATTTATATATTTTATAGAAATATCTTTTAAAATTAATTAACTAAAGTTTTACTTATGAAAACACTATCAATTGGCAGAGATGCATCAAACAACATTGTTTTAGATGATAAAATGGTAAGTCGTAATCATGCTCAATTAATAATATATGATGATAGAAGAGTTCTCATAAAAGATTTAGGGAGCACTAATGGCACCTTTGTAAACGGGAATAACATCATTGAGTATTATCTAAAACCGGGGGATATTGTTAAGTGTGCAGGTATCTTTTTAAATTGGCAGATTTATGCAAATTCAACTGCTCAAGATTCAGAAAACGCATCATCTGACAGATTCAAGCAGCCTATTCAAAATTTATATCAGGAACCTAATAAACATGAGAATAAATTATTTATAAGTTCATCCATTTCTGATAATTTACCTGCAATGGTAAAAAATGAACTTGCTACACTTTCAGCGCAGAAGCAACAAGAATTTGTTGAAGAGTACAAACGAAAACAAAAATCAGTTGGAGTTGCATATTTATTGCTAATAGTAGTATTAGCAATGCATTATGGTTATATTCGTAAATGGGGGCTGCAATTTGTTTTTTGGTTTACAGGTGGTGGTTTATTGATTTGGTGGTTTATTGATTTGTTTAGATTACCAGGCATGATACGAGATTATAATATGGATGTTGCCACTGATGTAATGCGAAATTTAAAAGCAATATCTCACTCATGAAGTACTTATTTATTTCATTTATTTTGTTGTTTGTTATTGAAAACTCTTACTCCCAATCGGTAAAAGTTAGAAATGTTCACTACAGGCAAATTGATGAACAAATTGAGATATTTTATGATTTACCTGTAAATATCGATTCTATTCAGGTTAAGTTGGTTTTTCGCAAAAAGTCAGCACCAAAATTTAGGTACTACCCAAGGTTTATTGGAGGCGATATTGGCATTGGAATATTTTCAGGAAAAAACAAAAAAATAGTTTGGGACATTAAGAAAGAACCTTCATCCGTATTTACCGGTTCAGATTTTTATTTTGATGTAAAAGTTAGAAAGTGGACTGAAAAAAAGAAAGAAAGATGATTTTAAAAATAATAAGGACATAAATATCCAATTTGTAATTGGATGTTCTTCAGTTAATATAGTAATTCGCTGTTTTATCCCAACTTGCGCTTTTTAATCTCTACGGGCAATTCCCCGCCGCTTGCGGCGGGATGGTTCATTCAGCCCTTCTCTTTTAAAACAATTACACTATCTTTTCCAAAAGATTCTTAAATTTGTGTATTATAATGAATTAATGCTGATGTACAGTCAATGATTATCGAATTTCAAACCAAAGCGGATTCCAATAAACGAAGGCTTGACAATTTTCTCAGCCTTACCAGGCCTGTCAGGTTTTTGAAATTCCTGCAAATGATGGACGATTTCTCAATATTTCCATTCAAAAAAACAGGCAACCCGCATTTTAAAATAGAAATAACCATGAACTTCAATGAGACCTGGGGTGAAAAACTAAAATTGTATACAGTTTTTTTGTCACAAAACAGGGGCAATTTTATTTAATATTTGTAAAATAATCGGGGCAATTGAGGTTTGAAATATAAAAAACGTGCCGCAAACCCAAATTTGCAGCACGTTTTTTTCTAATCTTCAAGATTCTAATCTTCCAATCTTATTTTGGCATCGGATATCCTTCAAGTTTCTTCAAATTCTTTGCAATTTCTTCTTCCGGATATTCGTAGTCATTTAATTCTCCGTTCAGGTATTTGTTGTAGCCAACCAAATCCATCAGACCATGGCCGCTGAAGTTGAAAAGAATCACCTTTTCTTTTCCTTCTTCCTTTGCCTTTTTGGCTTCGCGAATAGCAACTGCAATGGCGTGTGTGGTTTCAGGCGCTGGAATAATACCTTCGGTTTTCGAGAATAAAAGACCGGCTTCGAAACACTCGCTTTGGTGAATTGCCTGGGCTTCCATCAATCCGTCGCGCAGGGCGGCGCTTACAAGCGGAGCCATTCCGTGATAACGCAAACCACCGGCGTGAATCGGAGCGGGTACAAAATTGTGTCCCAGACTGTTCATCGCCAAAAGCGGTGTCATTTGTGCCACATCGCCGTGGTCGTAAATAAATGGAGCTTTGGTTAAAGTGGGGCAGCTAAATGGTTCTGCGCCAATAATCTGGATGTTGGCACCGTGAATTTTTTCGTACATAAACGGGAACGAAATTCCGGCAAAGTTACTGCCACCACCGCAACAGCCAATTACTATGTCGGGATTTTTTATGCCTACTTTCGCGAGCTGTTTTTTGGCTTCCAAACCAATAATTGTCTGGTGCAACATTACGTGGTTCAACACCGAACCCAGCGAATAACGGGTTCCGCCGGTTGGGTCGGTAACGGCAGCTTCAACAGCTTCCGAAATGGCGATGCCCAAACTACCCGGAGTATCGGGAAAATGAGCAAGAATATCGCGACCGGCTTGTGTTTCCCTGCTTGGGCTGGCAATACATGTTCCGCCCCAGGTTTCCATCATCATTTTACGGAATGGTTTCTGGTCGAAACTTACACGCACCATAAACACTTTGCATTCGATGCCGCCCAACTGCGCGCAGGCATACNNAAATCTTCTTTATTCTTGTCATGATTTGTAATTTTTGGTTAATGATTCAATTTATTTTTTTGGTCTCAATACTCAATACGCTGTACTCAAATCTCAACGTCGTTATACAAAAAAAGGGACTTCCCGCATAAACGCAGCAAATCCCTTTCCCGGCCTCACGACCGCAAAATAGTATGTTGTTCTCGCGCTTCCATTTTCACGTTGCGCCAGCTCCATGCTGTTCCGTATAAAGGCTCTTTGTACATATCTCTCTAAAATTCAGTTTGTAAAACTAATGATATTTTTTTTTCAGCCAAATCATATCATGTGATTTAAAAGAGCAATGAAACGAACATCTGATTTTTTATTTATGGAATTTTGTAATTTTGGGCAAAACGCATAAAATGAATGCTTCAGATTTAAAATTGAAAATTTTCAGGGAGATAGATACGTTTGAACCCTCAAAATTAGAGGAATTGTATGGCGTAATGCTTAATTTCATTAACAGCACTAAGGAAGTTGATGAATGGGTTGGATTATCGGCCACTGAAATCAGTGGGATTGAAGATGCCATCAGTGAAATGGATGCAGGCAAAGGAATTCCTCATAATCAGGTTATGACTAAATTCAGGGATATTTATAATCATGCCTAAACAACTGATTTGGTCTCCTCTTGCGGAACAAGACTTTGAGTCAATCCTCAAATATGTCAGTCAGAATTGGGGGTTTGTTGTGACCCGGAATTTTATCGAAAGGATTGACAGACTAACAAATCATATATCAATTCATCCAAGACTTTTCCCTCTTGTAAATACAAAAAGAAAAGTAAGAAAATGTGTGGTTACAAAACATAATACCCTCTTTTACAGAGAGAAAGATAAAAGAATTGAAATATTAAGAATTTTCGATACACGTCAGAATCCTGAAATCCTGAAATTTAAATAGTATTTGTTTCTGAGGGCTTCATTGTATTTTGTCATTCGCTCCGATTATCTATTTTTGTAGCTTGTTTAAAAACAGAAATTGAAAATGAACAAACAAACCGTTTTGAGCGGAATTCGCCCCACTGGGTTTTTACACCTCGGCAACTATTTTGGTGCTGTACGCAGTTTTGTAAAAATGCAGCACGATTACAACTGCTTCTTTTTTATTGCCGACATTCATTCGCTCACCACACACCCGACTCCCGAAAACCTGCAGACCGGCGTGAAACAGGTTCTGGCCGAGTACCTTGCCTGTGGAATCGACCCTGAAAAGGCAACAATTTTTATCCAGAGCGATGTTCCTGAAGTTTCGGAACTGTATGCTTTTCTGAATATGAATGCTTATTTGGGTGAACTGGAGCGCACCACCTCGTTTAAAGACAAAGCCCGCCAGCAGCCCGACAATGTAAATGCCGGTTTGTTGACTTACCCGGTTTTAATGGCTGCTGATATTCTGATTCACAAAGCCAATTTTGTGCCTGTTGGAAAAGACCAGGAGCAAAACCTTGAAATGGCGCGCAAGTTTGCACAACGATTTAATTACATGTACAAAACCGAAGTTTTTCCACTTCCGAAACCTTACACTTTCGACGGAAAAGACATGATTAAAGTACCCGGATTGGATGGCAGTGGTAAAATGGGCAAATCGGAAGGTAACGCGATTAACTTGTATGAAGACCCGAAAGATATTCGTAAAAAAGTGATGCGAGCAGTTACCGATTCAGGCCCGACAGAACCCAATCAGCCAAAAACCGAACCGGTTGAAAACCTGTTCACTCTGCTGAAGATTGTGTCAACACCCGATACTGTGGTGCATTTCGATGCGTTGTATAACAACTGCGAAATCCGCTATGGCGACCTTAAAAAACAGTTGGCCGAAGATNNTTGGATGCTCCCGGAACCGAAACCATCTGTGGGCTGGGAAACCGGAAAAACTTTGCCTTTAACGAAGTGCTCGAAATGGAGGGAGTGGAGGTTTACCCGTCAACAGTGGCACTTTTAAACGAATTGAAAGCAGCAGGGATAAAACTGGGCGTGGCCTCGTCGAGCA
>DMBU01000082.1 GCA_003446015.1 Bacteroidales bacterium
AATAAATATCGTCCTCAGTTCTATGTTAGAACGCTTGACGTAACTGGTGAAATTCATTTACCAGAAGGAACAGAGATGGTAATGCCAGGTGATAACGTAAGTATTATTGTTGAGTTAATTACTCCTGTTGCTATTAACCAGGGATTACGTTTTGCTATCCGTGAAGGTGGTAGAACTGTAGGTGCTGGTCAGGTAACTGAATTAATGGACTAAATATAAAAATGCAAAGGATGATTCAGGATTCTGAATCTCCTTTTATACGGGTGTAGCTCAGCTGGTAGAGCAGTGGTCTCCAAAACCAAAGGTCGTGAGTTCGAATCTTACCTCCCGTGCAAAATTAAACTGAATCATGAAACTAAAATTATACTTTCAAGAAGCGTTTAACGAACTAATTCACAAAGTGTCCTGGCCAACATGGTCGGAGTTACAAAGTAGTGCATTAGTAGTTATGGTTGCTTCCTTAATCATTGCACTTATTATATTTGTAATGGATTATAGTTTCCAAAATTTAATGGACTTAATTTATAGTATGTTTTATTAATTAAGGAACGGAAAATGGCTGAAGTTGTAAAGAAATGGTATGTTCTCCGTGCAATTGGCGGGAAAGAAAAAAGAGTGAAGGAATACATAGAGAGCGAAATTTCACGACTTAACTTACAGGAGTATATCTCTCAGGTGTTGATTCCAACTGAAAAAGTCTACCAAATTAGGAATGGGAAAAAAATTAGCAAAGAACGAAGTTTTTTCCCGGGTTACATTCTTATTGAGGCAGTCTTAGTTGGAGAAATTACGCATATCCTGAAAAATATACCTAATGTTATAGGCTTCCTTGAGTCGGAAGGTGATAGTCCAACACCGCTACGTCAGTCTGAAGCGAATCGAATACTTGGTAAAGTTGATGAACTTGCCGAGAGCGATGAAGAAATCAACGTTCCATTTTATGTTGGTGAAACAGTAAAAGTTGTCGATGGCCCATTTAATAGTTTTAATGGAATCATCGAAGAAGTAAACGAAGAGAAAAAGAAACTTAAGGTAATGGTTAAAATTTTTGGAAGAAAAACTCCATTAGAATTAAGTTTCATGCAGGTTGAAAAAGAGTAAATTATTAAGAACAAAATTAGATTATGGCTAAAGAAGTTGCTGGATTAATTAAATTGCAAATTCGTGGTGGCGCCGCAAATCCATCTCCACCTGTTGGACCTGCATTAGGTTCTAAGGGTGTGAATATTATGGAGTTTTGTAAGCAGTTTAATGCACGTACGCAGGATAGAGCTGGTAAAGTTATTCCTGTTATTATAACTGTTTATTCTGACAAATCATTTGATTTTGTTACAAAAACACCTCCTGTTGCTGTTCAATTAATGGAATTGGCAAAACTTAAATCTGGATCAGCAGAGTCTAACCGTATAAAAGTAGCTTCGGTTACTTGGGATCAGGTTAAAGCTATCGCTGAAGAAAAAATGCAAGATTTAAATGCCTTTACCATTGAGTCAGCTATGAAGATGGTCGCTGGTACTGCCAGAAGTATGGGTATCACTGTTAAAGGTGCATTCCCGGGTAATAAATAATCTATAATATCTCGAAAGAAGTTATGACAAAACTTACTAAAAATAAGAAAATTGCTCAGGAAAAGATCGAAATAGGTAAAGTTTATACCTTGGACGAAGCTGCAAGTCTTGTTAAAGAAATTACAACAACAAAATTTGATGCTTCCGTTGATGTTGATGTGCGATTAGGAATTGATCCGAGAAAATCCAATCAAATGGTTCGTGGTGTTGTTACTTTACCTCATGGTACAGGTAAAACATCCAGAGTATTAGTATTATGTACTCCTGAAAAGGAAGCAGAAGCTAAAGCTGCAGGAGCCGACTTTGTTGGATTAGACGAGTATATTGAAAAGATTAAAGGTGGATGGACTGATGTTGATGTTATCATCACCATGCCTCCTGTAATGGCTAAAGTTGGACAACTAGGACGTATTCTGGGACCAAGAGGTTTGATGCCAAACCCAAAAACCGGTACTGTTACTATGGAAGTAGGAAAAGCAGTAGAGGAAGTAAAAATGGGTAAGATCGATTTTAAAGTTGATAAATATGGGATTATACATTCTGCTGTTGGAAAAGTATCTTTTGAACCAAAGAAAATAGTTGAGAATGTTCGTGAATTTGTTGCAATGGTAGTTAAATTGAAACCAGCTGCAGCAAAAGGTACTTATGTTCAAAGCGTATACCTTTCAAGCACAATGAGTCCGGGAATTAAAATAGATCCAAAATCTGTTTAAGGTCCAGTAATAAGAGTAAAAAAAATTGATTATGAAACGCGAAGAGAAAGATATCATAGTTAACAACCTAGTTGAACAATTAAACGATTCTACTCATTTTTATCTTACAGATACAAGCGAACTAAATGCAGAAGCTACTAGTTTATTAAGAAGAAAATGTTTTGAAAGTAAGATTAAAATGGTGGTTGTTAAGAATACCCTTCTTAAGAGAGCATTGGATAAAACAGACTACAAGGTTGAAGAGTTATACGATGTATTAAAAGGGTCTACCGCTATAATGTTTACTGAAACTGGTAACTTACCGGCTAGAATGATTAAAGAATTTCGAAAGAAATATCAAAAACCACTTATAAAAGCTGCTTATGTTGAGGAGTCTATTTATATTGGTGATGATCAGCTAGAAAATCTAGTAAATGTTAAATCTAAAGATGAATTATTGGGAGATCTTATTGCATTATTACAATCTCCAATGAAAACAGTAATTTCACAATTAAAGTCAGGAAACAATATCTTGGCTGGTGTTATGAAAACACTATCAGAAAAAGAATAATAAGTAAAGAATAATAATTTAATTTTAAAAATAAGGAAAAATGGCAGATTTAAAAGCGTTTGCAGAACAGTTGGTTAATTTAACTGTAAAAGAGGTTAATGAATTAGCAGACATATTAAAAGAAGAATATGGTATTGAACCTGCAGCTGCGGCAGTTGCTGTTGCTGGTCCTGCGGCTGGTGGAGAAGCTGTAGAAGCTGAGAAAACAGAATTTGATGTGATCCTAAAAGCACCAGGTGGAGCTAAATTGCAAATCGTTAAATTAGTTAAGGAATTAACTGGTTTAGGATTAAAAGAAGCTAAAGAATTAGTTGATGCTGCACCAAAAGCTATTAAAGAAGGTGTATCGAAAGAAGAAGCAGAATCACTTAAACAACAATTAGAAGAAGCAGGAGCAGAAGTTGAACTTAAATAGGATTGACCTAACATACTAACTTTCAGGGTTTAGGGTCCCATCAATTGGGATTCTAAGCCTTTTTATTATCTTAAGTGTTTGAGTTCAATTAATTATAAAGTCAATGGCTTCAAGTATATTAAATAAAAGAATTAGTTTCGCTTCAGCTAAAAATCAGTTAAATTATCCTGATTTCCTAGAAGTACAGTTAAAGTCTTTTCAAGATTTTTTTCAACAGAATTCCACATCGGACGATAGAAAAAGAGAAGGATTGTATCAAGTTTTTAGTGAAAACTTTCCTATTACTGATACACGTAACAATTTTGTTTTAGAATTCCTTGATTATTATATCGATCCGGCAAGATATTCAATTGAAGAATGTATTGAAAGAGGGTTAACATATAGTGTACCTCTTAAAGCGAAACTTAAGCTGTATTGCACAGATCCTGAACATGAGGATTTTGATACAGTAATCCAGGATGTATATCTTGGAACAGTTCCATACATGACTGATCGTGGAACATTTGTGATAAATGGTGCTGAACGGGTTATTGTTTCGCAATTGCACCGTTCTCCGGGTGTTTTCTTTGGTCAAAGTTTACATGCAAATGGAACGAAATTATATTCGGCAAGAATAATTCCTTTCCGTGGTTCATGGATCGAATTTGCTACTGACATTAATAGTGTTATGTACGCATATATTGATCGTAAAAAGAAATTACCTGTAACCACACTTTTAAGAGCAATTGGTTACGAAAGTGACAAAGATATTCTTGAAATTTTCAATTTAGCTGACGAAATAAAAGTCTCTAAATCTGGATTAAAAAAATACGTTGGACGAAAACTGGCTGCTCGGGTTCTTAAATCATGGGTAGAAGATTTTGTTGACGAAGATACTGGAGAAGTAGTTTCAATTGAAAGAAACGAAGTGATCATTGATCGTGAGACAGTTATTGAAAACGATCACGTTGATCAAATCGTAGATTCAGGTGCCAAAACAATTTTGCTTCATAAAGAAGATCAAAACTTAATTGATTTTGCAATCATCTATAATACTTTACAAAAAGATCCTTGTAACTCAGAAAAAGAAGCTGTGTTACACATTTATAGACAATTGCGTAATTCTGAGCCACCTGATGAAGCAACTGCACGTGATGTAATTGATAAGCTATTCTTCTCAGATAAAAGATATGATCTTGGTGATGTTGGACGATTTAGGTTAAACAAAAAGCTTAAACTCGAAACTCCAATGGAGACTAAGGTACTTACAAAAGATGATATTATTCAAATCATTAAATATCTAATCGAGTTAATAAACTCAAAAACAGATGTTGATGATATTGATCACTTGAGTAATCGTAGGGTACGTACAGTAGGCGAACAATTGTCAAATCAGTTCGGCGTTGGTTTAGCACGTATGGCAAGAACAATACGTGAACGAATGAACGTGAGAGATAATGAGGTATTTACCCCAATTGATCTGATTAACTCAAAAACGCTTTCTTCGGTTATTAATTCATTCTTTGGAACAAACCAATTATCGCAGTTCATGGATCAGACTAACCCTCTGGGTGAAATGACTCATAAACGTCGTATGTCGGCATTAGGACCAGGTGGTTTATCCAGAGAAAGAGCAGGTTTCGAAGTACGTGACGTTCACTATACGCATTATGGAAGATTATGCCCCATAGAAACACCCGAAGGACCTAATATTGGTCTTATTTCGTCGTTATGTGTTTATGCAAAAATAAATAAACTTGGATTTATTGAAACTCCTTACCGAAAGGTTGTTGAAGGAAAAGTTGGTTTAGATGATGAATCAGTTACTTTCCTAAGTGCAGAAGAGGAAGAAGGAATTATCATTGCACAGGCGAATGCACCTATTGCAGATGATGGTAAATTCATTAATCCAAGAATTAAAACAAGATTAGATGCCGATTATCCTTTAGCAACTCCAGATCAAGTTGTTTTAATGGACGTTGCACCTAACCAAATTGCATCTATTGCTGCATCATTAATTCCATTCCTGGAACATGATGATGCTAACCGTGCTTTAATGGGATCTAATATGATGCGTCAGGCAGTTCCTTTATTACAACCTCAGGCTCCTATTGTTGGAACAGGTTTGGAGGAACACGTTATTAGCGACGCAAGAATACAAATTGTTGCTGAAGGTCCTGGAGTTGTTGAATATGTTGATGCAGAAGAAATCGTTATTCGATACGAAAGAACCGAAGAAGATAAGTTTACCAGTTTCGATGATGATATCAAACGATATAAACTTCCTAAATTCGCTAAGACAAATCAAAATACATGTATTAATCTAAAACCTATTGTTAAAAAAGGCCAGGATGTTATTAAAGGTCAGGTATTAACAGATGGTTATGGAACTGAAAAAGGTGAATTAGCGCTAGGTAGAAACCTTAAGGTTGCTTTTATGCCTTGGAAAGGTTACAATTTTGAGGATGCAATCGTAATTTCTGAAAATGTTGTTAAAAACGACGTATTTACATCTATTCACATTGATGAATATACGCTTGAAGTTAGAGATACTAAGCGAGGTTTAGAAGAATTAACCGCTGATATTCCAAATGTAAGTGAAGAAGCTACTAAAGATCTTGACGAAAATGGATTAATCAGAATTGGTGCTCATGTTAAACCTGGAGATATCTTAATTGGTAAAATAACACCAAAAGGAGAATCAGATCCTTCTCCAGAGGAAAAACTTTTACGTGCAATCTTTGGAGATAAAGCAGGAGATGTTAAAGATGCTTCATTGAAAGCTTCACCTTCTTTAAAAGGTGTTGTTATTGATAAAAAATTATTCTCCAGAGCTATCAAAGACAAGAAATCTAAGAACTCAGATAAAATTGAGATTGAAGCTATTGATAAAGAATTTGATTTAAAAATCAGTCAGTTAACTCAAAAACTAATTGATAAACTCTTTATTCTTGTTAATGGAAAAACTTCTCAAGGAGTAAAAGATTTTTACAACGTTGATGTAATTCCTAAAGGAACGAAGTTTACGATTAAAATGTTACAGGATTTAGATTATCTAAATATTAATCCAAGTAAATGGACAACAGATAAATCTAAAAACGATATCATTAAAAAGTTATTACACAATTATATAATTAAACGTAAAGAGATTGATTCTCATTTGAAACGTAAAAAATATAATGTAACTATTGGTGATGAGCTTCCAACAGGAATCATACAAATGGCAAAAGTTTATATTGCCAAGAAACGTAAAGTTACTGTTGGTGATAAAATGGCAGGTCGACATGGAAATAAAGGTATTGTTGCCAGGATAGTTCGTGTTGAAGACATGCCTTTCCTGGAAGATGGAACTCCTGTTGATATAGTACTTAACCCATTAGGTGTACCTTCAAGGATGAACCTTGGTCAGATTTATGAATCAGTACTTGGATGGGCCGGACAAAAACTAGGATTGAAATTTGCAACTCCTATTTTTGACGGTGCAACTTTAGAACAGATTACCGAATATACCGATAAAGCTGGTGTACCTGCATATGGTAAAACATATTTGTACGATGGTGGCACTGGTGAAAAATTCCATCAACCTGCTACAGTTGGTGTTATCTATATGCTTAAACTGGGTCATATGGTTGAAGATAAGATGCACGCTCGTTCAATTGGTCCTTATTCATTAATCACTCAACAGCCACTTGGAGGTAAAGCTCAGTTTGGTGGTCAGCGTTTTGGTGAGATGGAGGTATGGGCACTTGAAGCATTTGGAGCATCAAATATTCTTCAGGAAATCCTTACCGTTAAATCTGATGATGTTAATGGTAGAGCCAGAGCTTATGAAGCTATAGTAAAAGGAGAAGCAATGCCAATGCCGGGTATTCCCGAATCACTTAATGTATTATTACATGAATTAAGAGGTTTAGGATTAAGTGTAAATCTCGACTAACTTAATATATAGGATGCTGATGAAAACTCAGCATCCTTTACGATTTTAATTATTACTTACATATTTAATATACATCAATATGTCATTCAGAAGAGATAATAAGGTAAAGAACAATTTTACAAAAATCTCTATAGGTTTAGCTTCTCCTGAAGAAATTCTTGAGCGATCAAGTGGGGAAGTTTTGAAACCTGAGACAATTAATTACAGAACTTATAAACCTGAACGCGATGGTTTGTTCTGTGAAAGGATATTTGGTCCTGTTAAAGATTATGAATGTCATTGCGGTAAATACAAACGAATCAGATATAAAGGGATTGTTTGCGACCGTTGTGGAGTTGAGGTTACAGAGAAAAAGGTGCGTCGCGAAAGAATGGGACACATTTCATTAGTGGTTCCTGTAGCACATATTTGGTATTTTAAATCATTGCCAAATAAAATTGGTTATCTTATTGGATTGCCTACCAAAAAACTTGATTCAATTATTTACTATGAAAGATATGTGGTTATTAATCCGGGTATTAAAGCCGAAGACGGTATTCAATACTTAGATTTCTTAACTGAAGAAGAATATCTTGATATATTAGAGACATTACCAAAAGAAAATCAATATCTTGACGATTCTGATCCAAATAAGTTTATTGCAGATATGGGAGCCGATGCTCTTTATCGATTGCTTGAAAGATTAGATTTGGATGAGATGTCATATTCGCTTCGTCATAAAGCAAATACTGAGACTTCTCAGCAACGTAAAAACGAAGCACTGAAAAGATTACAGGTTGTTGAAGCATTCAGAGCTTCAAAAGGTATTAACAGACCTGAATGGATGGTTGTTAAGGTTGTTCCTGTTATCCCTCCAGAATTGCGCCCGTTAGTTCCTCTTGATGGTGGACGTTTTGCTACATCTGACTTAAATGATCTATACAGAAGAGTTATTATCAGAAATAATCGTCTAAAACGACTAATCGAAATTAAAGCTCCTGAAGTAATCTTACGTAACGAAAAACGTATGTTACAAGAAGCTGTCGACTCATTATTCGATAACTCAAGAAAATCAAACGCAGTTAAGACTGACTCTAACAGAGCATTAAAGTCTTTAAGTGATAGTTTAAAAGGGAAACAAGGACGATTCCGTCAGAATTTATTGGGTAAACGTGTTGATTACTCTGCTCGTTCGGTAATTGTTGTCGGACCTGAATTAAAACTACACGAATGTGGTTTGCCAAAAGATATGGCTGCTGAGCTTTACAAACCTTTTATTATTAGAAAATTAATAGAAAGAGGTATAGTAAAAACGGTTAAATCGGCTAAGAAAATTGTTGACAGAAAAGATCCTGTAGTGTGGGATATTTTGGAAAACATACTTAAAGGTCATCCTGTAATGCTTAACCGTGCTCCAACATTGCACCGTTTAGGTATTCAATCGTTTCAGCCAAAATTAATTGAAGGGAAAGCAATTCAGTTACATCCACTTGTGTGTACTGCATTTAATGCCGACTTTGACGGTGACCAGATGGCTGTTCATTTACCATTAGGAAATGCTGCTATTTTAGAAGCACAAATGTTAATGCTTGCTTCTCATAATATTTTAAATCCTGCTAATGGTGCTCCTATTACTGTTCCATCTCAGGATATGGTTCTTGGTTTGTATTATATTACCAAGCAAAGACCTGGTGTTAAAGGCGAGGGATTAACTTTCTATTCACCTCAGGAGGTAACAATAGCGTTCAACGAAGGAGCTGTTGCAATGCATGCAAGTATTAAGGTTAAAACTCACGATATTATCGAAGGTAAGCCTGTTACTCGCATGATTGAAACAACTGTTGGACGGGTTTTATTTAATGAATTTGTTCCTAAAGAAGTTGGATATATAAACGAGCTTTTAACCAAAAAATCATTAAGAGATATTATTGGTATGGTGCTTAAGAAAACAGGTACCGATGTTACTTCTAAGTTCCTTGATGATATTAAAAACCTTGGTTATCAAACTGCATTTAGAGGTGGATTATCATTTAACCTTGATGATGTAATTATTCCAAAAGAAAAAGATGAATTAGTTAAGGATGGTTATGAACAAGTTGAAGAAGTACTGACCAATTATAATATGGGTTTCATTACTAACAACGAACGTTATAATCAGATTATTGATATTTGGACACATATTAACGCAAGATTAACCCAAACTTTAATGAAGAAATTATCTACGGATAATCAAGGGTTTAACTCTGTGTATATGATGTTGGATTCTGGAGCCAGGGGATCAAAAGAACAGATTCGTCAGCTTTCAGGTATGAGGGGTTTGATGGCAAAACCACAAAAATCTGGTACCACAGGATCAGAAATTATTGAAAACCCAATTCTTTCTAACTTTAAAGAAGGCTTATCAGTTCTTGAGTACTTTATTTCTACTCACGGTGCTCGTAAAGGTTTGGCCGATACAGCGTTAAAAACGGCTGATGCTGGTTATTTAACTCGTCGTTTAGTTGACGTTTCTCAGGATGTAATTATTCAGGAAGAAGATTGTGGAACATTGAGAGGATTGGTTGCTACCGCGATTAAGAAAAATGAAGAAGTTGTTGAAACTTTATACGAAAGAATATTAGGCCGTACTACCGTTCATGATGTTTATCATCCATTAACTGGTAAATTAGTAATTGGTGCTGGTGAAGAGATCACTGAAGAGATTGGAAAAGTAATTGAAGATTCTCCAATTGAACAAGTGGAAATAAGATCGGTATTAACTTGCGAGTCTAAAAATGGTACTTGCACAAAATGTTATGGTAGAAACCTTGCAACCGGGAAAATGGTTCAAAAAGGTGAAGCTGTTGGTGTTATTGCTGCCCAATCAATCGGTGAGCCTGGTACACAGCTTACACTAAGAACTTTCCACGTTGGGGGTACTGCTTCTAACATTGCTGCTGATTCAAGTGTTATTGCAAAATACGATGGACTTGTTGAAATAGATGAATTAAGAACTGTAGAGAAAGTTGAAGATGACGGAAGAAAAGTTAATATTGTTATTGGCCGTCTTGCAGAAATGCGTGTTGTGGATAAAAACACCGGTATAGTACTTTCGACACATAATATTCCATACGGTTCTAAATTATATGTGAAAGCGGGTGATGAAGTTAAGAAAGATAAAGTAGTTTGTGAGTGGGATCCATATAATGCATTAATTATCTCAGAAGCAGCTGGTAAGTTGATATTCGACGAAGTAATTGAGGGTATTACCTTTAAAGAGGAATCAGATGAGCAAACTGGATTTAGAGAGAAAGTAATTATTGAATCCAGAGATAAAAAGAAAAATCCTAATGCTAAGTTAGTTACTAAAGATGGAGAAGTTATAAAAACGTATAACTTACCTGTTGGAGCTCACATGAGTATTGACGATGGGCAGGAAGTTAAATCTGGTGAAATTTTAGCAAAGATTCCAAGAGCAATTGGTAAATCTGGTGATATCACTGGTGGTTTGCCACGTGTAACCGAATTATTTGAAGCGAGAAATCCATCGAATCCAGCTGTTGTTTCTGAAATTGATGGTGAAGTAACATTTGGTAAGATCAAGCGTGGAAACAGAGAGATAATAATAACATCAAAAACCGGTGAAGTTAAGAAATATCTTGTTCCTCTTTCAAAACAAATTCTTGTTCAGGAAAATGACTACGTAAAAGCAGGTATCCCATTATCAGATGGAGCAATTACTCCTTCAGATATTCTTGCAATTAAAGGTCCTACTAAAGTACAGGAATATATTGTTAACGAGGTTCAGGAAGTATATCGTTTGCAGGGTGTGAAAATTAATGACAAGCACTTTGAGGTTATTGTTCGCCAAATGATGCGTAAAGTTATTATTGAAGATAACGGAGATACTAAGTTCCTTGAAAAACAAGTTGTTGATAAATTAGATTTTATGGATGAAAACGACTGGATCTATGACAAAAAAGTAATTGTTGAACCAGGAGATTCTCAGATTTTTAGAGCAGGACAGATTGTAACTGCGAGAAAATTAAGAGATGAAAATTCAATCCTTAAGCGTAAAGATTTGAAACCGGTTGAAGCTAGAGACGCTGTTCCTGCTACATCAAGTCAGGTGTTACAAGGAATTACAAAAGCAGCTCTTCAGACGAAGAGTTTCATGTCAGCAGCATCGTTCCAGGAAACAACAAAAGTTCTTAACGAAGCAGCAATTCACGGTAAAATTGATGGACTTGAAGGACTAAAAGAGAACGTTATTGTTGGACATAAAATACCAGCCGGAACAGGATTACGTGATTATGAAAAGATTATTGTTGGTTCTCGCGAAGAATACGATAATCTAATGTCTGCAAAAGATAGAGATTAATTTAATAAAAGAATACCATGGAAGATAACAAAAAACAAATGAAAGGTCAGATCAATATTGATTTGAAGGAGGACATTGCACAAGGAATTTATTCAAATCTTGCAGTAATTACTCATTCGAGTGCTGAATTTGTGATTGATTTTGTAAGAGTTATGCCAGGTGTTCCAAAAGCAGAAGTTAAATCAAGAATCATTTTAACTCCAGAGCATGCAAAACGTTTTTT
This sequence comes from Bacteroidales bacterium, assembly GCA_003446015.1. Lineage (GTDB taxonomy): Bacteria > Bacteroidota > Bacteroidia > Bacteroidales > UBA12077 > UBA12077. The sequence continues at coordinate 11,725 of DMBU01000082.1, forward strand.
AAATGCATTACAAGATAATGTAGAGAAATACGAAAAGATGCATGGTCCAATTAGAAAATCCGAGGGTGGTGGCCCTATGATGCCAATGAATTTTGGCGGACCTACTGCTCAGGCTTAAGATAATTTATAATAGAAAAAAGAGTGAATCTAAAAATTCACTCTTTTTTTATGATTTATAGCGTAATTAGTTTCTGTTTAAATATTATTATTTGCATATATGAAAGTACTTTTATATATTTGTAAATATACTTTTATATATTACGGTATGAATGATATAATAAATAAACTTGGTTATTTATCAGGAGGTTCTCGATTGAGGAGAATATATGAGAAATTGCAAGTTGGTGGTGATAAAGTTTATAAAGATGCAGGTGTTAATTTTAAATCATCTTGGTTTCCTGTTTTCTTTGTCCTTTCCATTTCAGATAAACCCCAAACGGTTATGGGGATTACAGATCAAATTTCATTTTCACATATAACAGTAAAGAATATAGTTCAAGAATTATATAAAGAAAAATTAGTTAATATTGTTTCCAATCCCAGCGACAAGAGGTCTAAGCACATTTCTCTAACTAATGAGGGTGTAATATTGATTAAACAATTAGAACCTTTATGGCTGTCATTTTCTAATGTCTTGAAAAAAATACTAACAACAGGACACCCGGACATTATAAACATCCTGGGAAGAATTGATTCCGAACTTACCTCAAATCCTTTAAACAAACAGATTAATAATCTTAAAGAAGAATCTGTTATAATTCTTGATTATAATCCAGGCTTAAAAGCATATTTCTTTGAGTTGGCTGGATATTGGTTAACAGGATTTTTAAAAGGGAAATTAGATGATGAAGAAGAATTCGCACTTAGAAACCCTGAGAAAACATATCTTGAACAAGGAGGATTTTTATTTTTTGCGAAATATAAAGAGGAGATTGTTGGTTGTATCGCATTAAAGCGTCTTGATGATTATCGATTCGAATTAGTTAATCTATTTGTTGAACCTGCTTATCGAAATATGGGAATTGCAACAAGGCTAATAGATAGATGTATTACAAGGTGTTATGAGAATCAGGCAACAGAATTATGGTTGCAAACTAATATAAGTTTGAAAGAAGCAGATAAGTTATACTATAAATTTAATTTCAAGGTAGGAGTGGCGCCTAAAAGTATGAATATCTTACCAGGAACAGAGAAAGTAATGTGTAAAGAAATATGAGTCATCTTATAGGGTACATTGCTCTTGTTTTGAACCTTATATCATTCACAAGGAATAATGTTTTAAGCTTAAGAATAATTTCATTGTTGGCCAACGGAGTTTATGTGATATATGGAGTACTACTCAAGGCTCTGCCTTTAATAATAGGATGCCTTATTGCTATGATAATACATGCTATACATATCATTAGGATAAAAAGAAAGTTAAACAGTTAATATTATCGGATTATGGACAATCAAAGTTATATTGTACGAAGTGCTATACCAATTGAATTCGAAGAAATAGGAAAATTATTGGTACAGGTTTATTCTCATTTAGATGGGTTTCCAAAGGCTACCGAACAACCAGAATATTATAGAATGTTAGCAAATATTGGAGAGCAAACCAAAAAACCGGAAACTGAGCTATTAGTTGCAGTTTCATCAAATGGAAAAGTAGGAGGTGTAGTAGTATATTTTAGTGATATGAAATACTATGGCTCAGGAGGAACTGCTACTTTAGAAAAAAATGCATCAGGATTTAGGTTATTAGCTGTTGACCCTTCATGCAGGGGTCTTGGGCTTGGTAAACTTTTAACAAATGCATGTATTGAAAAGGCAAAACTTAAAAAGCACAGGAATGTTGTTATTCACACCACTAAAGCAATGCAAACTGCCTGGAAAATGTATGAAAAAATAGGATTTAAGAGATCTGAAGATTTAGATTTTATGCAAGGAGAACTTCCCGTTTTTGGATTCCGGTTAGAGTTTTAATTCACAGAATATTAAGTCTAGCCACATAAAAAATTAAATATCGGTCAATAACAAAAATCTTGAATACGATTAGTGTATTTAAAATTTTAGAAATAACTGCATAAAATAACTATTGCCTTAGAATTAATAAAAAGAAGAAACTGTAAAACAAAATTTACAACTTCTAAATTCTAATGTTAGTCAGAATTTTTCTCTACTTCTGAAACTGCCTTTTAATCTAAGCGAGGGCTTCGCTTAAAGCGAAACCCTCGCTATATTCTATTTAAAAATTTAAATTAGAAAAACCTTCCAAATAATATAATAAATCCCAAAGCCGGATAAAACAATTAATCCTACCCAGGATAATAATCTCAGCCATAACTTGGGTTGGTTTTCAAGTGGTACATTTTTCCCTCGTACAACCTTGAAATTTAAATATCCAAGAACAGGAGCTGTAAGAAATGATAATGTCGTAGCTAAATCAACTAAAAAACTCATTCCTTTAAGAAAGAAAATAATAATTAACATTGTCCCGGAGAGAAGTATTCCAAGCCAGAACCACGATAACCAATTCCATCTTTCTTCATCCTTTGAAACAAGCTTAGGAAATAATAATTCTGTGGCAGGCTTTAATACTCTGGGATATGCATCTAAACAGGTTAGTGTTGTACTCGACATGGTTGTAAGGGCAGCAATGGCAATGATAAAATATGCCCACGATCCTAAGCTTGCTGTAAATAAATTTATTAACTGACCTGCAAAAACGGTTCCGCTTGCTGAGAACGATTCCCCTGTTCCATACATCACCAGTGCCCCCAATGATAAAAATCCCAGGGATAAAACTGCAGTTCCTATATAACCTATATTAAAATCAAATAGCGACTCTTTTAAATTTGGTATGTATTTTCCTTCTTTTCTTTTGGCTATAGTCCAGAAGGAATGCCAAACGGAGATATCTATTGCTGAAGGCATCCAGCCTGCAAATGCAATTAATAAGGCAATATCACTAAAATCCCAATTAAAATTTCTAATATACTCTGGTTTAGGATTAAACCCTTTGGTATAAGCTGAAACTACTGCTATTATTGTTGATAAGGCTAAAAGAATGATGATAAACTTGATAATTTTATCAAGTAATGAATAACGTCCAAATGCTACTATTAAAGTGCCGATTAATAATATAAGAATTGTCCAGCTTGTTAAACTAAACAAATTTGGAAATACAGATGAAAATAGACCTGCAGTTACTACGGTTATTGCAGCTTGTAAAGTAAACATAGTAACAATGGTCAGAATTAAATATAAGATCAAAGCCCATTTCCCTAATCTATAATAACCATGTAATAAACTTTCTCCTGTTGATGCCGCATATCTGGGACCAAACTCAAAGAATGGATACTTGAACAGATTGATTAATAGAATAATTGCAACCAACTGAAAACCATAAATAGCACCCGCTCTGGTCGATTGTACTAAGTGAGACACTCCAATTGCAGCTCCGGCCCACAATAATCCAGGACCTAACGATTTTAGTAAATTTCTGAATTTCATCTGTTTTATATTTGAAAATACAAATTTATCAGATTATCATAAAAAAATAAAATGGAACGAAATATTTACTAAATGATACGAAATTAACTGGTATTAGAATACTTAAACTACATCTGAATTTTTATGAATTGTGTTAATAAATACATCGATTTTGTTAAAACCAATTATTAATTAATGAATTAAGTGAAATAATTTTAATTATGTTTGCCCGTGTTTTTTAGAATAATTCCAAAAAGCAGATTTGACATAAATTCCAAGCTTTTAATATGTAGATATTTATATAATTATTAGTAAGTTTGGTTTCTTGTTTTGTAAGGCACTTATTTTTATATTTGCCAACTTGTGATAAAATCTATTGTTAGACTGGTTTTTAAAATCAGAATACACTCTTTTGGTAATAAGTTATAATACAATGTTTTGAAGAAGTGTTTTTGAATAGATTTTTTCGAATCAGGAAATTTCAGTTTCTAAAATGAATTTAATTATTAACTTAAATAAAGATTAAATGAAGATTCTTGTTTGCTTAAGTAATGTTCCGGACACTACTACAAAAGCTAAATTTGTAAATGATAATAAAGTTTTTGACACAACCGGAGTACAATGGATTATCAATCCATGGGATGAACTTGCATTGACCAGAGCTATAGAACTTAAGTCGGATGCAGCAAATGCAATTGAAAATATTACAGTAATAACCGTTGGCAAGAATAATGTTGAACCAACCATTCGAAAGGCTTTAGCAATTGGAGCAGACAATGCAGTAAGAATTGATGCTGAGCCAAGCGATGCCTATTTTGTTGCAGCACAAATTGCTGAGTATATTAAAAGCAACCCTTTCGATGTAATCTTTAGTGGAATTGAATCGGCCGATCATAATGGTTCTGCAGTTGGTGGAATGTTAGCAGAATTCCTAAATATCCCTTCTGTTTCGGCTGTTTCAGGAGTAAGTATTGTAAGCGGACAAGTTAAAATAACTCGGGATATTGATGGCGGAAACGAAGAAGTAACTTCTGAGCTGCCTGTTGTTGCAATCGTTCAAAAAGGAATAGCAAAAGAACCTATGATTGCTGCTATGCGTGGAATCATGATGGCACGTAATAAACCTTTAAATGTTATTACTCCTGCTGAAGTTGAAGCATTAACAGAAATAGTTAATTTCGAAATGCCAAAACCAAAACCAGCTTGTAAAATGATTGATCCTGAAAATGTTAAAGAACTAGTGAACCTTCTACAAAACGAAGCTAAGGTTTTATAATGTATCAAGCATAAGCCTGCCGGACTAGTCAGGTTATAATTAACTTAATTAAGAATTTAATATAATTAGATATGTCAGTATTAGTATTTACAGAAAATTGGGATGGGAAATTTAAAAAGGTATCTTTTGAACTGGTTTCCTATGCAAGTAAAATTGCTGAAATGTTAAATACCCAAACTGTAGCCCTTTCGATAGGGAATGTTCAGGATGATGAACTTAAGAAACTTGGGAATTATGCAGCAGATAAAATTATATCTGTTAAAAATGAAAAATTAAATATACTGGATAATCAGGCTTATACTTCAGTTATTACTCAGGTAGCAGAAAAAGAAGGTGCTAAGGTGGTTATCCTTGCACAAAATAATATGGGTAAAGCCTTAGCTCCAAGATTATCGGTTAAATTAAAAGCTGGATTAGGTGCCGGAGTAAGTAAATTACCTTCAAGCACAGAACCATTCACTGTTTTCAAAAAGGTTTATTCTGGTAAAGCTTATTCAAATGTAGTTATTAAGTCGGATGTTAAGATTTTAACCTTGGCTCAAAACTCTTTTGAATTTGAGGAAAATACTAAGTCACCTGCGATTGAGAACTTTGATGCAAATATCGGCGATATTAAAACATCTGTTTCAAATGTTAAGAAACAAACCGGTAAAATCTTATTAACTGATGCTGAGATTGTTGTTTCTGGCGGTCGTGGTATGAAATCATCAAATAATTGGGCTCCTATTGAAGAGTTAGCACAATTATTAGGTGCAGCAACAGCATGCTCTCGTCCTGTTTCTGATGAAGGATGGAGACCTCATGAAGAACATACTGGTCAAACGGGTAAAATTATTGCTCCAAACTTATATATTGCAGCTGGTATATCTGGTGCAATTCAGCATCTTGCAGGAATTAGCTCATCTAAATGTATTGTTGCTATCAATACCGATAAAGATGCGCCAATTTTTGAAGCTGCTAATTATGGAATAGTTGGCGATGCTTCAAAAGTATTACCAGATCTTATTCAAGCCGTTAAGGAAATAAAATAATTAACTGTTTAACGAATAAATACAAAGACAAAAGTTTATTAGATTAAATCTTTTGTCTTTGTTTTTATGTGAGAATAATGATGTTATATATCAGTTAGTGGAGTGATTTATCGAAAGGATTAATTATTTTATTTTTGATAATAAATTTTTATTTTGGCACTTTTAATTTAAAAATCATTTATACTTTAAAACAATAAAAATATGATAAATAGTATATTATTTATTTTATTATGGGCTGGGGCAATCGCTTTTTTTGTCTGGAATGTTAAAAAAATATCCAGGAATATTAAACTTGGGAAAGACATTGACATTAAAGATAACAAGAAAAAAAGATGGGGCCTTGTATTAAAAGTTGCTATTGGCCAGTCAAAAATGTTGGGACTCCCGGTATCAGGGATATTACACATTTTCGTATATGCCGGATTCATATTGGTAAATATTGAGATGTTAGAAGTTATGGTTGATGGTATTGCTGGTACACATAGGGCTTTATCATTTTTTGGCTTTTTATATCCCATAGCTATTAGTTCATTTGAATTCTTTGCCTTACTTGTGATTATTGGTTGTCTTGTATTTTTAATCCGAAGAAATGTTTTAAGATTAGATAGATTCTGGAATCCTGAAATGAAGTGGTGGCCTCGATTAGACGCTAACATAATTTTGATTGCCGAAATAGTCTTAATGACATCAATCTTTTTTATGAATGCATCAGATATGATTCTTCAAAGCAGAGGTTTTGGACATTACGAAGAAGTGGGAATGTTTTTCTTGAGTTCGTTTTTCATTCCAATATTGAAAGACTTTTCTTCTGAGACTTTAGTTCTAATTGAAAGAACTTGCTGGTGGCTGCATATTGTAGGTATTATGGTATTCTTAAACTATATTCCTTATTCAAAGCATTTCCACGTGTTCTTATCATTTATTAATGTTTATTACTCAAAACTAGAACCTGTTGGGAAAATTACCAATATGCCATCGATTACCAAAGAAGTAAGAAGCATGCTGACTGGCGAGGTGCCTCCAATGGATGAAAATGCTACAGAAATTTCCTTTGGAGCACAAGATGTGAAACAACTAACATGGAAACATTTGATGGATTCATATACATGTACAGAGTGTGGCCGCTGTACAAGGGTTTGTCCTGCTAATATCACAGGCAAAAAACTTTCCCCACGTAAAATAATGATGGATATTCGTGACAGACTTGAACATACCGGAAAGAATTTAGACAAACACGGGATTGATTTTAAGGACGATAAAACCTTGTTTGATTATATCTCTGCTGAAGAATTATGGGCTTGTACAACATGTAATGCATGTACAGAAGCTTGTCCTGTAAATATTGATCAGGTTTCATCGATTCTTGAATTACGCAGATTTATTGTAATGGAAAAAGCTGCAGCGCCTGGTGAGTTGAATGCAATTTTTAGTAACATTGAAAATAATGGCGCTCCATGGCAATTTGCGCAAGATGATCGCATGCTTTGGGCAGAAGAACTTTACTTAAACGAAAAATAATTTATTGATATAAAAAGTTCAAAGTTTGAGGTTTGAAAACTCAAAACTCAAAACTCAGAACTCAAAACTAAAAGATTATGTCAGAAAATAAACGAAAAATAGAAGTGTCTGTTATGGCAGATGTTTTTGCCAGAGGCGAAAAACCTGAGTATTTACTTTGGGTTGGTAGTGCAGGTGCATTCGATGACAGATATAAAAAAGTAACACGTGCTTTTGTGAAAATTCTTACTCACCTGGATATTAATTTTGCTGTATTAGGTGTTGAAGAAACTTCAAGTGGCGATATTGCTCGTCGTACAGGAAATGAAATGCTATTTCAGATGCAGGCAATGATGAACATCGAAACAATGAATTCTTACGAGGTAAAAAAGATCATTACTTGCGATCCGCATGCGTTCAATACTTTTAAAAACGAATATCCCGATTATGATGGGAAGTACGAAGTAATTCATCACACCCAGTTTCTACAAAAGCTTATTGCTGAAGGAAAGTTAAAAATCGAAGGAGATCTTTTTAAAGATAAAACGTTAACATATCATGATCCTTGTTATTTGGGACGTGCAAATGGCGAATACAATGCTCCAAGAGAGGTGTTAGATGCCATTCCTTCAAGAAAAATTGAAATGAAACGTAATAAAAGCAATGCATTGTGTTGTGGCGCTGGCGGTGGTCAAATGTTTAAAGAAGCTGAAAAAGGTAATAAAGAAGTCTTTATTGAAAGAATAGAAGATGCTCTTGAAACAGGTGCCAATATCGTTGTAACTGCTTGTCCATATTGCATGGTAATGATGACTGATGGATTAAAATATAAAAACAAAGAAGAAGAAATAAAAAATTACGATATTGCGGAATTAATTGAAAAAATATTAGAATTATAAATTAAACTCATAAATACAATGGAAAAAGTTTTGACCATAAAGGGTGGAGAATTTTTATTAAAGAAATCAGAAGCCAGTTCTATTTTTATACCGGAAGAATTTGATGAAGAACAGAAAATGATTGCACAAACTTGTGATGATTTTTTAGATACTGAAGTTTTTCCTAATCTCGACAGAATTGATGCCCAGGAAGATGGATTAATGAGAGATATTGTAAAAAAAGCTGGTGAACTTGGTCTTTTAGGAGTTTCTGTTCCTGAAGAATATGATGGATTTGGACAATCATTTGTTACATCGATGTTGGCAAGCGAAAGAATGGGATCTGGTAATTCATTTGCGGTAGCTTATTCTGCACATACAGGTATCGGTTCTTGTCCAATTGCTTACTATGGAAGTCATGAGCAAAAATTAAAATATTTAACAAAATTAGCAACCGGAGAATGGACAGGAGCATATTGCTTAACTGAACCAGGTGCAGGTTCTGATGCTAACTCAGGCAAAACAAAAGCAGTTCTTACAGAAGATGGTAAGCATTATCTTTTAAATGGTCAAAAAATGTGGATCACCAATGGTGGTTTTGCTGATGTTTTAACTGTTTTTGCTAAGATCGATAATGACCGTGTTTATAGTTCATTTATTGTAGAAAGAGATTGGGATGGAATTACTTTTAACCCGGAAGAAAAGAAAATGGGTATTAAAGGTTCCTCTACTCGCCAAATCTTTTTTAACGATGTAAAAGTTCCGGTTGAAAACCTGCTTGGTAAGCGAGGCGAAGGATTTAGAATTGCATTAAACATCCTTCATATGGGACGTATCAAACTTGGTGGAAACGTACTTGGTGCTGCAAAAAGAGCCGTTACTCAATCAGTTAATTATGCGAATGAACGTAAACAATTCGGAACGTTAATTGCCAACTTTGGTTCAATTAAACATAAATTAGGAGAACAGGTAATTAAAACTTTTATATCTGAATCAGCTGTTTACAGAGTAAGTAAAGATATCGATAATGCTTACGATTTGTATAAGCAAATTGACGGATGTGATCAGGGAAGAGCTTTGATGGATGCTTTTGGACAATTTGGTTCTGAGGCTGCAATTATGAAGGTGTTTGCTTCTGAAGCTTTAGATTATATTGTAGATGAAGAAGTTCAGATTATGGGAGGAATGGGATATTCTGCCGAAATGTCTGCTGATAGAAACTATAGAGATTCTCGTATTAACAGAATTTTTGAAGGAACAAATGAAATTAACCGTATTTTAGTTACTGATACTATTATTAAAAGAGGACAGAAAAATCATATTCCATTATTTGAAAAAGCAAAAGAAATTGTTGCCGGATTAGATAATTTAACTGATACTTTCAAGCCTAACGGTTACTTTGAGGATAAATCTTATTTTGCTGAAAACTTCAAAAGTATTGCTTTAATGTTAATGGAAGCTGCAGTGAACAAATTTGATCGTCAATTAGTACATGAACAAGAAGTATTAAACAGTATTTCGGATATTCTTATGCATGCTTATGTTGCAGAATCTACTGTATTGCGTGTGCAAAAATTAGAATCTATTCAAACTCCTGAGATGTTCAACTTGTACAAAGATATTCTTGATGTTTATATGTTTGAAGCTGCTTCTGATATCTATAAACATGCATTAGACGCGATCTATTCTATTGATGACGAGGCAATGACCGAAAAATTAATTAAGGGTATTAAGATTTATACAAATATTCCTGGTGTTAATACAAAAGATGCACGTAGAAGAATAGCCGATAAATTAATCGAAGAAAATAAATATTGTTTTTAATATTTTATAGCATAATGAAAGCTCCTTTTCGAAAGATAAGGGGCTTTTTTATTTTATGCTGGTTTGAAAGCTTAATATTTTCAATTAATTTTAGGTTTTAAATATAATTGAGATGAGTTTCAACGAAAATTTCGAAAATGGTATTGTGATTCTTGGCGCAGGAAATGTTGCCACTCATTTATCTATTGCCCTAACAAACGCAGGATTTAAAATAAAATGCATATATAGTAAAACCATAACAGCAGCCAAAACTCTGGCTTTACAGGTTGATTCACATTATACAAATGAGATTACCCAAATTCCTGTAGAGGCCGACTTATATATAATTGCTGTTAAAGATGAGATAATTAATGAGATCGTAAAGAATATTCAATTAAAATATGGTATAATTGTGCATACAGCAGGAAGCATACCGATGGATGTCTTTAAAGGTCAATTTGAGAATTATGGTGTGTTTTATCCTTTGCAAACATTTTCTAAATCAAGAAATATTGATTATAGTAATATCCCAATATGTATTGAGTCAAATACTCAAATTCTTGAAGAAAAACTCGTTAAGTTGGCAAAACGTTTAAGCAGAAGTGTTCACATTGTTGACTCAGAGAAACGAAAAATTTTGCATCTTGCAGCTGTATTTGCCTGTAATTTTTCGAATCATATGTTTTCGATAGCAACGGAAATCATGAATCAGTCAGGTATTCCATTCGATCTGTTAAAACCTTTAATTGCAGAAACTGCTCAAAAGGCAATTGACACTGATCCTGAAAAAGCTCAAACAGGACCTGCTGTTCGAAATGATCAAAATGTAATTCAAAATCATCTGGAAATGTTAAAAGATAATGTTGAATTCGAGAAAATATATAGATTTGTAAGTGAAAGCATTTACAAAATGAATCAAAAAAAGAATAAATAAATCAAGATGGCAAATTTCAAAGAAGATCTTAAAAATATAAAAGCTTTTGTGTTTGATGTTGATGGCGTTTTTACTGATGGTCAAATTTATCTTGATCCTAGTGGTGAGTTTGTTCGTTCGGTAAATATGAAAGACGGTTATGCTGTTGCATATGCTTTGAAGCAAGGATATACAATTGGGGTAATTTCCGGAGGTAGCTCAGAAGCAACTAAAAAACGATTTCAATATTTAGGAATAACCGATATTTATATGAATTCGAGAGATAAAGTAAACGATTTCGAGGATTTTTATTTTAAATACGGATTAAAGCCGGAAGAAATTTTATATATGGGCGATGACCTACCTGATTACGAGGTAATGCAGATCGCCGGATTATCAACCTGTCCTTCAGATGCAGCCGAAGAAATAAAAGCTATTTCAAAATATATTTCTACTTTCCCGGGTGGTAGAGGGTGTGTTCGTGATGTAATTGAACAAGTGCTTCGTTTACAAGGAAAATGGAAAAAGTTTCTAAACCCATCTGCCGATCCATCCACCGAAAGAGGACAGGCAAATCTGAAACAATAAAGAAAAATGATAAACTTCCTTCGTCTTATTCGTTACAAAAACTTATTAATTATTGTGTTAACACAATACTTAATGCGCTGGAGTATCATTAAACCAATTCTGGCAGTATACGACTTTAACTTGCAATTCTCTGAGTTAAATTTCTTTTTTTTGGTAATGGCTACAGTCTTTATTACTGCCGCAGGTTATGTAATTAATGATTATTTCGACACAAAAACAGATTTAGTAAATCGACCTGAAACGGTAATCCTGGGAAAAACATTGAACAGACGCTGGGCTATATTATTGCATGTTTTCTTTAATACAATTGGTATTGGATTAGGTACTTACATCTCTTTTTATATACAATTACCAATACTTTCACTTGTTTTTGTTTTTATAACTGGTATTTTATGGTTTTATTCTACTACCTATAAAAGACAATTTCTAATTGGGAATATCATTGTTGCAGTACTTACAGCTCTGGTTCCTTTAATGGTAATCTTATTTGAGATTCCTCTTTTAAATAACAAGTATGGATTATTGATGAAAGAGATGCGTTCCGATTTCGCCCATATTATCATGTGGGTGAGTGCATTCTCATTATTTGCATTTCTACTGACGATGATTCGTGAAATTATTAAAGATGTTGAAGATTTTGAGGGCGATAGCGTTTATGGACGAAAGACAATGCCAATAGTTTTAGGTGTTTTAAATTCAAAAATTGTTATTATCACTTTTATCCTAACAACTTTATTTTCTTTACTCTATATCAATTTCAGATTTTTAAATGACCCGATAACTTTGATTTATTTCATCATATTTTTGATTATTCCTTTGATATATCTTGTATATAAGATAATTGTTGCCGAAAATAAAAAAGACTACCACAAAGCAAGTACCTTGTCTAAGATTATTATGCTTGCAGGAATATTTTATGCACTTGTTGCTAATTATATTATAATTCAGAATTTTTAAAATTTAGCTTATGTTTATTCCAAATATTGATGATTATAAAATAATATTGGCTTCGCAATCACCTCGCCGCCATTATCTTTTAAAAGAGATCGGTTTAGAATTTGAATTTATTTTGAAACAGTTTATTGACGAGAGCTATCCCGATCATCTTGTTAAAGAGGAAATTCCAAAGCATATTGCACAAAAAAAAGCTAAACAACATGGCAATCTCGAAGATAAAGAAATCTTAATTACTGCCGATACCATAGTTTGGTTAAATGGCAAAGTTCTTCAAAAACCTATTGATCATGACGATGCAGTCAAAATATTAAAAGAGATTTCAGGAAATTGTCATCAGGTTTATACAGGAGTTTGTTTGAAGTCAAAAGATAAAGAAGTCGTATTTTCAGCCTGCACGGATGTTTATTTTAAAAAGTTAACTTATCCTGAAATAGAATATTATATCAGCCACTATAAGCCATTTGATAAAGCAGGGGCTTATGGTATTCAGGAGTGGATTGGTTATATAGGAGTTGAAAAAATAAATGGCTCTTTCTTTAATGTAATGGGACTTCCCATACAAAAATTATATACTGAATTAGATGATTTTATTAACGATAAAATGGATTAAACAATGAAAAAGTTTTTACTCTCCTTGGTATCACTACTTATTATTTTTCAAAGTCAGGTTAATGCTGACGAAGGTATGTGGATTCCTTTGTTAATTGAAAAATATAATATTCAGGATATGCAGGCAAAGGGATTTAAATTAGATGCAGAAGATATTTATAGCATCAATCAGGCTTGCATAAAAGATGCGATTGTAATTTTTGGTCGTGGTTGTACCGGGGAATTAGTTTCTGATCAAGGACTTCTTTTGACAAATCACCATTGTGGTTTTGGAGCTATTCAAAAGCATAGTTCGGTTGAGCATGATTACCTGAAAGATGGATTCTGGGCAATGAACAAGGATCAGGAGCTGCCGAACCCTGATTTAACGGTGAGGTTTTTAAACTCAATTGAAGATGTAACAGATGCAGTACTTAATGGTGTAACAAAAGATATTTCTGAACAGGAGAGAGAAAGCATTATTAAATTAAATATTGAAAAAATTAAAACTGAATCTGTAAAAGATACCACTCTCATTGCAAGTATTAAACCTTTTTATTATGGCAACCAGTATTTTTTATTTGTATACCAGGAGTATAAAGATGTTCGTTTAGTTGGTGCACCACCATCATCAATTGGTAAGTTTGGTGGTGATACAGATAACTGGATGTGGCCAAGACATACTGGTGACTTTTCTATTTTCAGAATTTATGCTGATAAAAATAATAATCCGGCCGAATACTCACCTGAAAATGTGCCTTATAAACCAAAAAAGTTTTTACCAATTTCAATCAAAGGAATAAATGAAGGTGACTTCACCTGGGTTATAGGATATCCTGGAGGTACTACCCAGTACATTACTTCTGATGCGATTCGACTGATCAAAGATGTGAGGAATCCAAATCAAATTAAATTGAGAGATAAACGTCTCGAAATTATGAATAGGTATATGGAAAATAATGATACGATTCGAATTAAATATGCAAGTAAAAATGCAGGGATAAGTAATTCATGGAAACGCTGGAAAGGTGAAATTATAGGTTTAAACAGATTAGATGTAATTAATAAAAAGATTGAGCTCGGAAATAAATTCAATACATGGGCTAATCAAAACAATAGGACTGAATATATTGGTGTTTTAGATGAATTATCGGAAATTTATTCTTCAATCGAAGAATATGCAATAGCTTATGATTATTGGAGAGAGTCAGTTCTGGGTATTGAAATAATTGATTTTGTGTCTGATTTTGATAAAATCGTAAAACTAGCAAAGTCGGATGTAAATTCAGACGAGTTAATTGAAGAAAGAGATGACTTAATTAAAAGTTCAGAAAAATTCTTTAAGGATTATGTAAAGTCAATAGATAAAGAAACTTTTGAGGCCCTAATTCCTTTATATTACGAAGATGTAAATGGGAAATATCATCCAAACATTGAGAATTTAGATTTAAATAAAAGTCTAAATGATTACACTGATAATTTATATGAAATTACCATATTTACTAAAAAGGATAAGTTAATCCAGTTATTATCTGAAGGTTCAAAAGAAGAAATAGCCCAACTGGCAAGCGATCCGGTGTATGGTTTTTATAAGGAGTTTTCGAATATTTATAATAACCTGGTTTATCCTGTTTATGATTCATTACAAACTAAATCTGAAAAGCTTTATCGGTCATACATGAGAGGCTTGCAGGAAATGAACCCGGATAAAGTCTATTATCCCGATGCAAATTTCACAATGCGAGTATCATATGGCAATGTAGAGGGTTTTACTCCTCGCGATGCAGTTGAATATAATTACTATACTACACTTGATGGTGTAATTGAAAAAGATAATCCTGAAATATACGATTACGATGTTCCTGATCAGCTTAAAAAAGTTTATAATGAAAAGAATTTTGGACGATACGCAGTGAATGGAACAGTGCCTGTTTGTTTTATAGCAACCAACCATACAACAGGCGGTAATTCTGGTAGTCCAGTTCTCGACGCTGAGGGTAATTTAATTGGTTTAAACTTTGATCGTGCATGGGATGGTATTATGAGTGATATGATGTTTGATCCTGAACGAAGCAGAAATGTGACCATAGACATTCGGTATTTACTTTTTATCGTCGATAAATTTGCAGGAGCACGGAACTTAATCAACGAAATGACAATTATAGAATAATTCAATGGCGCACTTAGCGCCATTTTTTATAAGAGGATTATGAGTCAGATAAAGGTTCGAATTAATGGTAGAGGTAATGCCTGGCCAATATTATTGGGTCAGGATCATCCGTTTTATGATCGTACAAATTATGAAGATTTGGCAAATGCCTCGTGTTCCATTATTAAATCAAAAAATAAACATCCAACTGAGAAGGACATGGATTGGGATTTAATGATTGATGCTGGACATGGAGCAGTTCAATATTTACTTAAAAATTGCAATCGTATTCCTGAAGCAATTTTCTTAACACATCCGCATATAGATCATACTTTAAGTTTAGACTGGATAGTTCAAAGCTATTTCAAATTAAATAAAAAGAGATATCCTGTTTATGCAACTGCTCCATGTTGGGATAAAGTGAAAATAACATTCCCTCATCTGGCAGAAATGGTTGATTTTAAAGAAATAATTCCATATCAGAAAATAACAATAATTGAAGTAGAGGGAGTTGATTTAATTCCATATCCGGTTTATCATGGTAAAAGTGCCGATGGTGCAACCATGTTATTTTTTAGTATTCATGATGGACAGGAAATTAGAAAAGTTCTTTTTACCGGAGATATATTATGCCCGCTTTTAAGAAAAAAAGATTATCAGACTATTGAGAATATTGATTTATTGGTTTGCGATGCAAATAACAGGTTTCCTTATCCAAAAAGTAATCATTGGAGTATTCTTAATGGTTTACAGAATCAGCGATCAGAAATTTTAAGCGATTTTATAAAAAAGAGTTCAGTAGAATCAGTATTATATCCACATCTGAATAATCAGATTGCTGATAACTATTGTCGATGTTTTGATTATTTTCTAAATAAAGAGCTACTTCTGACTGATTTCATCTTTTCTATAAGCTCATTTGTTGAATTAATAAAACCCAAAAAGGCTGCATTAATCCATTATAGCGGGAGTGAAGATGAAAAATATTATGAACAAAGTATATTAAACTCCGCAGAACTTGGTTTATGGATTGAAGATCAATTTCAAAAATCCAACCTAAAAACAAAATTTATTGTTCCATATGTTAGTGAACATATATATTTTTTATAGTCCAGTGTATCAGATTAATGCATCCAGACAACTGATTTAATCCTGACTTTTGTCATATTTCTTTCTAAGAAATGTCATGTTCTTGTGCTTTTTTGAATTCTATATTTATTTCTGAAAATCAAAAGATTAAAAGTAATTTAAGTGTTACAAAAATAACACTGTTATAGAAATAACAATAACTAAATAAAACTAGATCAAAATGCCAGAAATTAAAGAATTAGTTAAAGGTTTAGCTGACAAGCACGGAAGGGGAAGAGAAAGTTTAATCCCTATTTTGCAAGGCATCATTGCTGAAGAGAGATATATTTCGGATGCCGCCATGTCTGAAGTAGCAGTTGAATTGGATATGTCTGCAGCATTAGTTTATGGAACTGCAACTTTCTATTCTTTTCTTGATACTGAACCAAGAGGAAAATATGTAATTCGCATTTGTAAGACAATTACATGCGATATGAAAGGTAAAAAGCAAATCGTTAAAACACTTGAAGATTTGTTGAAAATTAAAGTAGGTGAAACAACAAAGGACAATAAGTTTACTCTTCTTGAAACAAATTGCCTGGGTTGGTGCCACAAAGGACCTGCAATGTTAATAAATTCAATTCCTTATGATACCTTAGATGTGAATAAAGTTACTGAAATCATAATGGATTACATTCGAAAATAAGGAGACTTAGATATGAAAAACGTAAAAAGAGTTGATATAATATTTGGTGCTTATACTCAGGAAAAGTATAAAGTGCTGGAACAAGCTTTAAAAAAATCAAGCGATCAAATTATTTCTGAGGTTATTGAATCAGGACTTAAAGGTCGTGGAGGTGCAGGATTTCCTACTGGTTTAAAATGGAAATACACAGCTCAGGAAAAGGAGCTTGTTAAATATGTTGTTTGTAATGCTGACGAAGGAGAACCTGGTACATTTAAAGATCGTGAGATTCTAACAAGAGTACCTCGTAAAGTATTCAGCGGTATGGCAATGTGCGGAAAAGCTATTGGAGCTAAGAAAGGTTACCTTTATTTAAGAGGTGAATATCTTTACATGTTACCTGAATTAATGGAAGAACTTGAATTATTTCATAATTCAGTAAAAGAGTTTAATTTCGATTTTAAAATCGAAATTGCAATGGGTAGTGGTGCATATATTTGTGGTGAAGAAAGTGCATTATTCGAATCAATTGAAGGTAAACGTGGAGAGCCTCGTAACAAACCTCCTTATCCAACAGTTTCAGGGGTATTTGGAAAGCCAACAGTAATTAATAATGTTGAGACTTTTGTAAATACAATGATGATCATGAGATTAGGTGTTGATGAGTTTAAAAAACTTGGAACTTCAGACTCTCGTGGTTCAAAATTATTTAGTGTTTCAGGCGATACTCCAATTGCAGGAATTTATGAAATCGAATTAGGTATGTCGCTTCAGGATTTTGTTGATGAATTTGGTGATGGTGATACTAAAGCTGTTCAGGTAGGAGGAGCTTCAGGTTTCTGCGTGCCTAGAAAAAAATTCAAAGATACAATTATCGGATTCGAAGGAGTACCTACCGGAGGTTCTATGATGCTTTTCAATAGTTCCAGATCAATGTATAATGTGTTAAAGAATTATGTTGAGTTCTTCGAAGAAGAATCATGCGGACAATGTACCCCTTGTCGTGTAGGTTGTCAACAACTTAAAAAAGGTATTGAAGCAGTTAAAAAAGGCGAAAAGTCAGCTGCATACCTGGTGACTTTACAAAAATTAGCTGATACTATGAAAATTTCTTCAAAATGCGGATTAGGTCAGTCTGTTGCAAATTCATTTTCTTCAATAGTTGATAATTTTAAAGAAGAAATGATTTACTAACCTGGTAAAAGTCAGGCAAGTTTAACTATTGATAGTAAAAAAATAAAATAAAAATAAAAACATGGCTAATACAGTAAATTTAAAAATAGACGGAATCGACATAAGTGTTGAGGCTGGTAAAACTGTTCTTGATGCTGCAAAGGAGTTAAATATTCATATCCCAACACTTTGTTATCATGAAGATTTATGTGTAGCAGGAAACTGTAGAGTTTGTGTTGTTGAACAAGAAGGTGCTCGTAACCTTGTTGCTTCATGTGCAATGCCAGCTCAAGAAGGAATGGTAATCCATACAAATACACATAAAGTAAGAAATGCACGCAGACACGTTGTTGAATTATTACTTTCAGAACATAATGCAGATTGTACTAAATGTTATAAAAATACAAAATGTGAATTGCAGGATCTTGCAAGCGAGATGGTTATAACAGAACCAATGTTTCTTGATCTTGTTCCTGAAAAAAATTATACAGTTGATAACTATTCACCTTCTATCATTAAAGATGATAGTAAATGTATCCGTTGTCAGCGTTGTGTAAGAACTTGTCATGAGTTACAACATGTAAGTGCATTAGGTGTTGCATACAAAGGCGATCAAATGAAGATTTCCACTTTCTTCGAACATCCAATGCTTGATGTAGTTTGTACAAATTGTGGTCAATGCGTTATTCGTTGCCCAACGGGTGCCTTAGTCGAAAAAAATTACATTGATCAGGTTTGGGACGCTATTTATGATCCTGACAAACATGTTATTGTTCAAACTGCACCAGCAACACGTATTGCATTAGGTGAAGATTTCGGTATGGAACCTGGTAATATTGTTACTGGTAAGATGGCTGCATCTTTAAGACGTCTTGGTTTTGACTCAGTTCTTGATACAGATTTTACTGCTGACTTAACCATTATGGAAGAAGGTACTGAGTTACTTACAAGACTTAAAAAGGTTTTGGTAGACAAAGATGAGAGCGTAAAAGTTCCTATGTTTACTTCTTGTTCTCCAGGTTGGATTAAGTTTATCGAACATATGTATCCAGAGTTTCTTGATAACTTATCAACTTGTAAGTCACCTCAACAAATGTTTGGAGCCCTTGCTAAAACATATTATGCTCAGAAAAAAGGTATTGATCCTTCAAAAATAGTAAGTGTATCAATAATGCCTTGTACAGCCAAAAAATTTGAAGCTGCACGTCCTGAGATGCGAGATAGTGGATTCCAGGATGTTGACTTAGGTTTAACAACTCGCGAACTTGCTGTAATGATTAAACAAGCAGGTATTGATTTTGAATCATTACCAGATGAAAAGTTTGATAGTATTATGGGTGCATCAACCGGAGCTGCAGTTATTTTTGGTGCAACTGGTGGTGTTATGGAAGCGGCTCTTCGTACTGCTTACGAATTAGTTACAGGACGAGAAGTGCCTTTCGAAAATCTTAATATTACTGCAGTTCGTGGTATGGAAGGTGTTCGTGAAGCTTCTGTTAAATTAGAAGGTTTATTACCTGCATGGAGTTTCTTAGAAGGTGTTGAGTTGAAAACTGCTGTAGCACATGGTTTAACCAATGCACACCAAATTATGGATGCAATTAAAAAAGGTGAAGCAAGTTACCATTTTGTTGAAGTAATGGGTTGTCCAGGTGGATGTATTGGTGGCGGAGGTCAACCAATTCCAACAACTCCTGAAATTCGAAAAAAACGTACTGAAGCAATTTATCGTGAAGATGAAGGTAAAACAATACGTAAATCTCATGAAAATCCTGAAGTTCAAGAGATTTATAGAGATTTCCTTGGAGAACCTCTTGGACATAAATCACATGAGTTATTACACACTCACTATAAACCAAGAAAGAGATTTTAATTATTATATCTAAATAAGAAAAAGGATAGCTCCCGATAATTATCGGGAGCTATCCTTTTTTTATACCCTTCAAAATCCTAAATACTGCTTGTTATTTATATTCATTTAAAATAGTAAAAGATGTAAATATCTTTTACTGTTATAAAATTCACACTATCAGCATACTAGACTCGCGCCTTTGTTTATCTCTGTAAAAGAGGCTATTTTCTTCAGAATTTCTTCAGAATTGGTGATTTCATTTGTCGCTAGAAAAACTTAAACCTATAATATTATGAAAAGAAATTTTTGGATTGTGTTAGTAACTGTTTTTGCAATTGGTTTTTATTCATGTGATGAAGATGATTCTCCGGATAAATCGGTAATAGCAACAGTTTCACAAGGAGCAAATTATACAAACGATATCTATTATAGCCTGGCTAATGGAATTGTAGCTGAAGTTCCAAGAACAAATTGGGACATCGCTTTTAGTGTTGATGCAATGAGTTCTTCCATACTTATTAATGATGGTGCAGGTGTTATTCTTAAAGTATATCCTACTGATGCAGGATGGAATTGGACTGATGCAATTGATACTACTGGATATAATGAATGGGATGCTTTATATAACTCTAACGAGAGCTGGGAAGAAGCAGCATTTAGCCAAAATGCTACCGGACATCCAAACTATGGCTGGGGTGAGTATAATTCAACAACCCACGATGTAATTGGAGTTGCCATGTATATTATCAAGCTGGCTAATGGTGATTTAAAACGTATCTACATTGAAAACAAAAGTGCAACGGGACAAGAATATAATTTTAAATATTCTGATCTTGATGGAACAAATGAAGTTTCTGAAACAATTTCATTTAATGGAGTAACAAGCAATTATATTTATTATTCTTTAGAAAATGAAGAAGTAGTAACTGACAGAGAACCAGATGCATCTACATGGGATTTGTTATTTACCAAATATATCGACAATTCAATTCAATATAATGTTACCGGAGTAAAACAAAATATTGGTGTTCAGGCTATTGAAGAAGATGATGTTCTGGATTTAACTCTTGAAACATATCTGGAATCAGAATTTAGTGATGATATTACAACAATTGGTTCGGACTGGAAGGACTTTGACATGGGATCTTTCCAATATATTATAGATGCCGACAGAATCTATTTTGTAAAAGATCAGAACGATATAGTTTATAAAATCGTCTTTACCGGATTTGAAGGATCATCAACTGGGAATATGACATTTGAGATTACTGCACTATAAATAGTTTTTTAAAATTTTGAAGGCTTAGGAGGTAATATTCTTAAGCCTTCTCCTTATTAAATTGATTCTTACTACAGTTTTTATGAAGGGACTACAAGTTTTAATAATTACAGTACTTTCTTTTTTATCTCTCCTTGTAAAAGGGCAGGAAAATAGAATCATGGTTGTCGATTTTAAAAGTAATGAGACTATCCCTTTTGCTCATGTGTGCTTTGAAGAATTAAATAATGATTCAAAATATTACTTTGTTACAGATAAAAATGGAATTGCAACTATTCCTGGAAATAGGGAATTAATTGTTGCTGTTTCTTTTGTGGGTTACAATTCACAAATAGATACTTTAAAACCGGGTAAAGATTATACCATCAAATTATACCCAAAAGTATTTGATATTGACCAGGCAGTTGTAACTGCAAGCTTTGTTCCCCAAAAGGCTGACAAATCTATTTATAATGTTAAGGTTATTGATCGAAGAGAAATTGAGATGAAAGCTGCTACAAACCTCTCAGATATTATGGCCAATGTTGTAAATGTAAAACTTAAACATGATCCGGCTTTAGGAACCAGTTTAAGGTTAAAGGGTCTTTCAGGTAATAACGTAAAAATTCTGGTTGATGGTGTTCCTGTAATTGGAAGAGAAGGAGGGAATATTGATCTTAGTCAGTTAAATCTTTATAATATCGATCATATAGAGATGGTTGAAGGTCCTCTTTCAGTTATATACGGGAGCAATGCTTTAGCAGGGGCTATTAATATTATTACTAAAGAAAATGAATACTCAAAACTAACTGCCCGGGCAAATGCATATTATGAGACAGTTGGTACGTATAATTTTGATGGTGGTATATCGTCTACAGTTGGTAAACATAGCTTTTCACTTTCAGGAGGAAGAAATTTCTTTGGAGGATTTTCACAAGAAAACAATACTGTAAATAATTACCTCAATATTGAGGACAGGTATAGCGATTGGAAACCTAAGGAGCAGTATAATGCAGATTTATATTACACCTTAACGAATAAACGGAACAAAATTAAGTATCAGTCATCGTACATGCGTGAACGACTCCAATCAAAAGGAAGTTTATTACCACCACAATATTACACTGCTTTTGACAATTGGTTTTATTCTTCTCGAATCTCAAATCGCATTGAATATACTCAAAAGATTGGAACCGATTATACCATGAATATGCTTGGATCATATTCATACTATCAACGCATAAACGAAACCTATTTTAACGATTTGAATCAATTAGTCACAACTTTATCTGATGAGGATACAACAAAATTCAATGCTTTTCTTTACAGATTTTTAATTGGCAATAGCAATGCAGAGAACAAGCTTAATTTTGTAACAGGAATTGATTTAAATTATGAATTTGCTACCGGTGAAAAGATTCTTAACAATGAAAAAGAAATTGGAGATTATGCAATCTTTACAAGTTTTATGTATAAACTTAATACTAAGATAAGCATTCAACCGGGTATTCGATTCGCCTATAACACTCAATTTAATGTACCTCCGGTACCTTCAATAAATCTAAGGTGGGAACTACTATCTCAACTTACCTTGCGTGCTTCTTATGCCAGGGGATATAGAGCTCCGTCCTTAAAAGAATTATATATTTATTTTGTTGATATTAATCATAATATTCAGCCCAACGAAAACTTAAAGGCTGAATACGGTAATAATTTTGATTTTGCGCTTAGATATAACTCAGAACAAGACAAAAAACTTCATTATTCAAATGTGGAACTTGGTTTGTTTTATAACAATATGAATAATATTATTTACCTGGCAAAACGCCAAATTCCTGATGTTAAAGATCCTATTTATCAATATATAAATATTTTGAATTACAATACGCTTGGAGGACAAATTTCCTTTCAGTATAATTATTATCCATATATGGATTTCGCAATTAGTTTTGGTGAAACTGGCACTTATTCTTCATTTGAAACAAAAAAGCAAAGTTTTGATGATTATAAATTTTCACCAGATCTAAATGTTAATATTTCTAATCAGGTCCAAAAAATTGGTCTTTCAATTTCTCTGAGTTATAAATATACAGGAAAATCATATTTATATGATGTTGATGAAAATGATCAGATTAATATTACAACTCTGGCTGATTATCATACTTTGGATTTGACCTTAATGAGAAAATTCTTGTCTAATCGATTAACTATTTCTGCAGGAATAAAAAATATTTTCGATAATACCTCAATTGATGTAATTGGTGGTGGAACAGGAACAGCACATACAAGCGGTGATAGCAGTCCTGTTGGTTATGGCAGAATTTATTTTACACGATTATCGTATAATATCTTTAAATAATATGAAAAGATTTTACAATATATGTTTTTTAGCTCTTGCTATTTTATCGTTAACAAGTTGTTTTAAAGAAGATACACAGATTATTCCCATTGAAATACAGCAGGAAACAATCCCACACTCAATGTATGAATATCAAACCTATTATAGTATTACTGATTCTGCAATAGTATCTTATAACCACTATGCAGATTGGGACCTGGGATTTGAATCATCAGATGAGGGTTATCACATCATTTTAAATACTGCACGTTATATGTATGCAGGAAATACACTTAATACAGATTTTGAATCCATAAAGTCAGGTCAGAATACAAAAATGTATTTTGATCATTCATCAGGCAATTTAGATTCTACAGTGTTTATTGATTGGGTAGATTTAACAATCCAGAGTAATCCTGTTTTTAATCAGTATGTTTATGTGGTTGATCGGGGTAAAGATGAATCGGGCGAAGCGTTTGGTTTAAAAAAGATTGTTTTTGAAAAAATGGAGAATGACACTTTTTATATTCATTTTGCTAATTTGGATAATTCAGAAGAATATTATTTTCAGGTACCTAAAGATCCAACAGTTAATTTTACTCTATTTTCATTTGATGATGGAGGAAAGTTCATTGCCTCAGAACCTGACAAAACAGCCTGGGATATTTGTTTTACAAAATATTCTACTGTAATTCCTGATGATTTTGGAACTCCAACCGATTATCTGGTTCGTGGCGTATTCCTTAATTCTTTTAAAAATATAGAGGTGGCTCTGGATACTGTTAATTATTTTTATGAGATTCTCCCTGAAAATATAAATGACTATAGCTATTCAACAGCACGTGATGCAATTGGTTACGATTGGAAAGTTTTCTCAGATGATGTTTATCAGATACGGGATTACAATTCATACATCTTAAAAAATGTTAATGGATTTAATTATAAACTGAGGTTTACTAATTTTTACAATGAATCCGGAGAAAAAGGTTATCCATCGTTTGAACTAATTGAATTATAAACTATGAAAAATAAACTATGAACACAATCTCAATGATCGGGGCTACAATTGTTACCCTTGCATTAATTTCTTACTCTATTGGTGTTATAACTGAACAAAAGAAACATAAAGTAGTAAAAACAGTATTGGCTTTTATAACAATTGGTATTGTTTTGGATGTTACAGCTACCATTTGTATGATTATAGGATCAACCAATTCTCCTTTTACTTTTCACGGGTTTTTAGGTTATTCTGCTTTATTAGTTATGCTTATTGATGTGGTAATGATTTGGCGCTTTTATAATAAAAATGGATCTGATCTTGAGGTTCCTAAGAAATTACATAGATATACGCTATATGCATATTTATGGTGGGTAGTTGCCTATATTACGGGAAGTATGTTAGTTATGATAAAATAAAAAAGCGCCCTAAACAGCACTCATGGTCGGAAGAAATTCCGACCATTTTTTATGTTTTAAACATCAAGTCAGGATTTCCTCCGCAATGTGATACAATTAAAGCAATTGCAAGATTCCGCACCTCCATTGCCATTCTTCTTTTAGCCGTTTTATAACCGATATTATTTGCTTTTTTATATATAAGAATTATCATTGCAACTATAAGAGTCATATACATCATCACTTCTATGCCATTTTTATTTAAAGAAACTAAATGACTTACGTTCAATTCTTGCTTTATGAATCTAAAAAATACTTCTATATCCCATCTGCGTCTATAAGCTTGAGCAATTTCTTTTGCCGATAAATCAAAATCATTAGTTAAAAACCAATATTGTTGTTGTTCTTTAGTTTTACTTTTTACAATAACCAGACGGAATTCAGTATCTACTAGCTTTTCCTTATAATGAATATTACCTCTTTTATTTTTAATTGGAACTCCTGTATACAACTTGATTTTTGCATCTTTTATTAAAGTAGATTCTCCACAGTCCAAATCTTGGTCTGCTGAAATTAGAGATTTTAATTCTACATACTTCCTGTCTTCTTTTGATCTGCAAATAAATTTAATAGTATCATCAGAAAACGTTTTCATTGTTCTTGTAGACTGAAGACCTCTATCCAAAACATAAATATTTTGGTGGTCTTGTTCTTTCTTTACATGATTCAGAACAACTTCGGGCAGAGCATTATCTTCACTGCAATAACTTGATGATGTAAAAGTTTGTAGTTCACATGGTAAAACACCATCAAAAGCAACACTATATTTTACTGCTTTTTTTCCACAGTTATTTAACCCTTCCATTAGTTTTCCAACTGTTTCACTTACAATGGAACTATCTACTCGAATAAGATTATATTTATGTCTTTCACTTTCCTTATAGTGTTTCGAAAATTGCTCATAAATACATTCGTAGATTTGTTTAAAATAACCTGAATCAATCTTTGAAAGCCTTTCAGAAATAGAACTTCTACAAACAGTTTCTTCTTTATCTAAATCAAAAAGTAATTTAAAAACAGGATCATTAAACGTGTCTTCAAGAGTTCGTTGACTGAGTTTCTCATTTTCAATTATACTATAAAGCAATAAATAAAACATCTTTTTACCATGCAAAATCTTTGTATAATAATCTACCTTGGTTGTAGATGATAAGTTTGCTAATAAGCTCTCAGGAATAACATTTA
Source organism: Bacteroidales bacterium (assembly GCA_003446015.1). GTDB lineage: Bacteria > Bacteroidota > Bacteroidia > Bacteroidales > UBA12077 > UBA12077. The sequence goes on from DMBU01000082.1 coordinate 37,896, forward strand.
AAAGTTGATTAACCTGTATTCTGTGTCCTCTAAATTCTGTCATAAATAATTGATTAACAGACACTAAAATACAAAATAATTAGATACAAAACAAATTTACATGCCTGAATTTCAATAAATTAAACGATATTTTTAAATAGCAAATACAAAAAAAGTCGGAAGAAAAATCTTCCGACCATGACTGGATTGTAAAGTCCGGCTTTTTTTTTATTTAATATCCTTTTCGATCCATCCAGAACGATCTGGTTCTGCTGGTGTTTTTGGTTTTTTAACAGGATTCGCTTCCAATTCTTTGAGCAATACTTCCACAGCTTTTTCAATACCTGGATCAATTCCTTTTGCTGTAAGCTCAGGTCTGTCGATTACCTCAATATCAGGATAAACTCCAATTCCCTCAATTATCCATTCTTCATTTTCGTCGTAAACTCCAAATCGAGGGACAGCAATATAACCACCATCAACTAAACCTGCGTTTCCGCTAATTCCAACTAATCCACCCCAGGTTCTTGTACCAATTAAAGTTCCTAATCCCTTTTTCTTGAAATAATAAGGAAAAGCATCTCCACCCGATGATGAGTAACCATTAATTAACATTGCTTTTGGTCCGTCGTGTGCTATGGTTGGCGATTTCATTGGATGTAATCCATTTCTGTGCCAGTAGCTTAACGTAGTTCTGTCAAGCATGTCGGCCATGTTTTCAGGAATGAAACCACCTCCATTATAACGATCGTCAATGATTAAAGCCTCTTTGTTATGGTATGCGTACATTCCCCGATGTAGTTCATAATTACCTTCAACAGCGGTATTAGGAACATGAATATAACCAATTCTGCCTTCCGATAGTTTATCAACCATTGCACGACGTGCTTCAACCCAATCTAAATAAAACAGACTTAATTCGCTGCTAATTGTTTTTATGGTATACGTTTTTGCACCTGTTTCTGTTGGTGATGAATTTACAGTAATTTCAATGTATTTTTTCGCAGTATTTTCCAAAAATTTATACGGATTATCAGCTAAAGTAACATTATTACCATTTAGGTTTATCAGATAATCACCTTCTTTAATATCAATTCCTTGTTCTGTTAATGGCGATCTTCTTGATTCATTCCAGTTTTCACCTTTATAGATTTTGGAAATGATATAACGATTAGCTTTACTATCAGGTTTTAGTTCTGCACCTAATAAACCCCCATCGATTCGTTTTACTCTTTCAAAATCGCCATAATTATCGTAAGCATGTCCGGTATTTGATTCCGATATAATTTCACTTAAGATATAATCTAAATCGGCTCTATGACTAAGATAAGGTAGTAACTGACCATATTTAACTTTTAAACCAGCCCAATCTATATTATGCATGTTCGAAACGTAAAAATAATCTCTAAAGATTCTCCATCCATCGGTATAGATCTGATTCCATTCTTTTTTGGGATCAATTTTCATTTCAACATTACTTAAGTCTAGTTTTCCATCACCAGCTTTCTGACCAGTTGAAATACCAACTATCCCAAAATTTCCACCTGAATAATAAAGCATTTTTGATCCATCAGCTGAAAGAGATGCGCTTCTAACACCAGAGATAATCAATTCATCTTTTTCTTTCGCAATATCATACTTATGTATACCATCTTCGGCACCATAAAGTATTCCACCATCAATTGCATCAAGGTATCTGTAATTACCATCTTCAACAGGAAAATCCATAATCCGATCTGCAATACCATCAAAATCAATCGTGATATTTAGATCATCTTTTTTAGGTTCATCGCTATCTTTTTTAGCTTTGGATGTTTCTGTCTTATTTTCAGTTTCAGCCTTTACTACATCATTCTTAAACTTGAAAAGCTTTGGACTATCTTTTCTTAAGGCCAATGCATAAATTCGGGTAGCATCTGTATATAAATAAGTAAATTCAAAGCTTGAGAAATCAAGATTAAAATCACGATTTGATAAAAAGAAAATATAATTTCCGTCTTTTGAAAATACAGGACTCATCTCATTAAAAGTATCATCTGTTAATTGATGATTTTGACTTGTTGTAAGATTATAAACCCAAACAGAGCTGTTGCTATTTTCGCTATTGTTAGTATATGTTATCCATTTGGAATCTGGAGAGAATTTGTAATCTCTTATTTCATCGGAATATGCACTTGTTACAACTTTGATATTTCCTGTTGCAATATCGATAAACTGTAAGTTTAAAGTACGATCGAAAAACAGCAGGTATTTACTGTCTGGCGACCATATTGGATCATACTTCCATGCTTTTGAGTTAAAGGTGATTTGTCTGGCTTTTGCTCCATCTTTGTTTTCTAATAAATAAATTTCGTATTCTCCAGTTGCATCAGAAAGGTACGAAACGTATTTGCCATTTGGCGACCAACTGGGCGACATTTCACGAATACCTTGTGTTTTGGTTAGATTTACTGTAAACCCGTTTTCTGCAGGTACAGAAAAGATATCACCACGCGCATCAAATATAGCCCGGTTTCCAGCTGGAGATATTTCGCCACTTTCAATAAATTCACTTACATTTTTAAAATAAGGAATAACATTTGGATTATCGAAACTGATATTTACGTTTACTTTTTCAGTTTTCCCTGTTTCCAGGTTTAATTTGTAAATAAACCCTCCGTTTTCGTAGGCTATCATTCCGTTTTCACCTGAAGGCCACATAACATCAAACTCAGAATACGAAGTGATTTGTTTCGTTTCTTTGGTATCTAAATCGTAACTATAGATATTTAATGTTAGGTTTTTATCCGAAGCAAAATAAATTTTGTTTTTATACCAAACAGGAATTTGATCTGTTCCTACAAAATCGGTTATTCGTTCCGATTTATCATTTTGTAAATCATAAATCCAAATATCAGAAGCACGTCCCCCTTTATATCGTTTCCATGTTCTGAATTCCCTGCTAACAGGAGTAAAAGCTAATTTAGTAGCATCAGGTGAAAGGACAGCTATTCCGCCATCAGTAATTTGTAAGGGTTTTTCAAAGCCACCATCTATATTTACTAAGAAATATTTTCCGTTTCTTTCACCGAAAGGAGTTCTGTTTCCTCTTATCAGAATATTTTTACTATCAGGAGTCCAATCTAAAACAACATTATCCCATCCGCCACGAGGAGGCATTTCTCCAACATCATTATAATAAGTTAATTGTTGAGGAGTTCCTCCTGTCGATGGCATAACATAAACTTGTCTGCTTCCAGAATATTCGGCTGAAAATGCAATCCAATTTCTATCTGGCGATATTTTTGGAAACAATTCCAGTCCTTTGTGCGATGTTAATCTTTTGGCATCGCCACCATCGGCGTTTACAGTCCAGATATCACCTGCGTAAACAAAAGCAATTAAATCCTTATTAATATCAGGAAACCGCATTAAACGAGCATCCTTTTGTGCTTTTAGCTGAATTGTCGAAAAAGCAGATATTAATGTAATTACTAAGAGTGTAACTTTAAATTTTTGCATAATTTTTTATTTAGATTTGATTATAAGACTTGTTTATTCGTTAAACGATTAATTCAAAAATGAAAGTTTGAAAAAAATAGTACATTCGAAACATCAAATTGTTAAAATTTTTTGTGATGGAAGAAAATACAAGAAACGAAATTAAGAAAAAAATTATACTTGAGATTGATAAAACTGAAAAATCAATAGTTGAATATAAGGAAATTACTAAGCCTACTGCTCCAGACAATGCAATTGGTAGAGTATCGAGAATGGATGCCATTAATAATAGAAGTGTTGCGGAAGCTGCTCTTAGAAAATCGGGAGAAAAGTTGATTAAACTTAAATATGTTTTAACTCAGATTAATGAAGAAAATTTTGGGTTATGTGCAAAATGTAACAGGTCAATCCCTATTGGACGAATTTTACTTATGCCTCAAAGTCGACATTGTATTAATTGTGCTTCGTAGTATTGAGAGTACAACGCACATTCTTGTGCGTTGATTGCAGAGTAAGAAGAAATACTTTGTTTTTTATGGCTGAAATTTTAGCGCTCCCAAATAAGTTTCATTAGATCCATTACCAAACATGAACTAACTTCTTCGATTTTCCCCAAATATTTATGAATCAATCCGCCTGTTTTTTGCCCTATAAAGAATGCTGTGACTAAAAATAAATACGTTTGCCAGCTAAACCCAATATCACTTAAAATTCTCATTGCAATAATAAATGGTACCGGAATATGCACAGATAAATACCATTGTAACGAAAAACGTTTAACATTTGCTCTCCAATAACCAAAAGGGATATTAAGTAGTATAACCGATATGCTAATGATTATTAAAATTGTCATTATAACCTAATTGTCAATTTGCTTGGTAATATATAAAATTTAAAATTAAGATATTTTGTTCTGAATTCCCCATAGTAAAAAAATTATTTAATTCCAGTTTTTGAATAAAATCATTTAATTTGCAATAAACAATAAAGATGAACAGGATAGATCGTTTAACAGCCATTTTAATCCATTTACAATCGAAAAAAATTGTAACTGCACGGGAAATTGCTGAACGATTTGATATTTGTAAACGAACCGTTTATAGAGATATCAGGTCATTGGAAGAAGCAGGAATTCCAATTGGTTCTGAGGCTGGTGCTGGCTATTTTATTGTCGATAGTTATCATTTACCACCGGTTGGGTTCTCGAAAGAAGAAGCAAGTGCGCTTTTAATTGCAAATAAATTAACCCAAAAATTAGCTGACAGGACTTTACAAGATAATTTGAATTCTGCTTTATATAAAATCAGATCTGTATTAAATGTTTCGGAAAAAGAATTTATAGCAAATATTGATCAGCATATTGAGGTTTTTAGCTCATCTCCAATACAGAAAAAGGAAATTCCTGAAAAGATTATAGACACAATTCTAAAAGGAATAGATAAAAAGTTTGCGATAAACTTAGAATATAATTCATTATCAAAAAATGAGGTAACATGCAGAATAGTTGAACCTGTAGGCATATGCCATTATAGTTTTAACTGGCATTTAATTGCATATTGTAAGATGCGAAAAGATTATCGCGATTTTCGTATCGACAGAATAAAAAGTATACGAATAACAGAAGAAAAATTCAGTCAGGAAAACAAACCTTCCATACGTGATTATTTTAATTCTTTTAGCTCTAATAACGAAGTATTTTTGGTAAAACTACTAATCAATAAAAAGATTTTACCACAAATTAGTCATGCCAAATATTATTTTGGATTTATTGATGAGAAAGATATGGGCGATAAGTTAGAAATGAGTTTCCTCAGTAATTCTGATGATTATATTGGGAAGTGGATATTGACACTTTTAGATGATGTGGAAATAATTGAACCAGAATCACTTAAACTTTCCATTGTTGAAATGGCACATAAACTTCAAAAAAAATATTTACCTAGTTGACATACTGTTGTCACTACTCGTATTCATCTTTGTTTTATAAATATATAAAACTGTAAAAAGATGAAAATAAAACAAGTAAAACAAACCAAAGTATTTGGAACTGAAATCAGAACCAACCTAAAAAACATTTACCAACATGTAAAAGTCCTGCCGGAAACTATTACCAATGAAATGAATCAAAAGGGATTTACATGTGAAGGGCCGCAGGTTTGGATTTATAATGGTGCCGACGGAAATCCCGACACAGAATTCGATTTAATGGTAGGCTTCCCTGTAGCTTTTGATAAAATGGATAAACAAATTACAGCACTCGAGGATTTTAAATGTGCAACTACAATTCATAAAGGCGATTGGGCTAATTTCCCACAAGCTTATTGTGCAATTATAGGCGAAATAACGCAAAATGGTTATCAAATGACTGGCGAGTGCCGAGAAGTGTACCATAAGATTGATTTTGAAAATGTTGAAAATAACTTGACTGAGATACAAATAGGTGTAAAATAAATATTAGGTGTGAGATTTGAGTATCAAGATAGAAGCCAAAAGATAAAAGTAAAAAGCCAAAAGAATTATATGATACATGGTATTTGATTATCGATATTTTGTACTCAATACTTATATAAAAAATAACATGAAAAATATGAATAAAGTAGATGTAAACACCAAACTCGTAAGCTATTGCGGTTTATATTGCGGATCGTGTGGTAAATATACAAAGGGAAAATGCCCAGGATGCGCAGAAAATGAAAAAGCAACATGGTGCAAAATCCGGAAATGTTGTATTGAAAAAGGAATAAATTCATGCGCCCAGTGTGATGAATTTTCTGATGTGAAAGATTGTAAAATGTTTGATAATTTTGTGGCAAAAATGTTTGAGTTTGTTTTCAAATCTGATCGTAAAGCAGGGGTGAAAATGATCAAGGATTCAGGATACGAAGAGTTTGCAAAATATATGACTGAAAATAAACTAGTGTCTATTAAGAAAGAAAAAAATTAAGAAAATACAATCAACTTTTTACAAAAAACATCCACTTCATTTTGGAGCTAGATAATAAAGATTGNNCAAAAATAATAAAGTTTGGACAGATGATTTAAGCAATTTTTTCTTCCTGTGCTATACTGTCAAATGAAATAGTAAATGCAAATTAAACCCTTGATAAATAGTTAAAATTACGGGTTGCTTTGCAAGACAATTCGACAGATAGAAATCAACAATTGCGAGCAGAAACATGCCTGTAAGATATAGAATACAGACAGCAAGCATCCACCTTTACTATACTTTGAAAGAAGTTAGTTTTCTACCCCTCTTTTTTATCAACTTCCAAAAAGACTATTAGAACTACTTTTTAGAATTCTTTGACGGTTTCAACTTAGTTGTATTCCCTGGTGTATTTTTATTATCACGACGTCTTTGGTCAAGTTTTCCGGTTGACTCAGCTTTCGGTTTTGGTCCTGGTTTTAATGGCATAATACTATTTTTTAAATTACTTTAAGCAAAGTTAACATCTTTATTCAGTTTTTATTATCTCTTCGGCTAATAATTTAATTTCCAGTTGCGAATGTGTACTAGGCATTATTTCACGGCTGAAACACAACAAATATGTATGTCTAAAATTTGTGTGTATTCAATACGATACATTGACACAAATTACATTAATAGAGGTAAGTATGTGCTCTTCTACTGTAGAATATTGTTTGCTCCCTGAGGAATGTCGAACAAGAGTTGAGTAGGCAAGAATTTGCTTAAATTATAACCTCTTAGGCTAAATTTATATTCATTGATGTTTTAAGAAAGCAAAGTGAGCCTTGATGAACTTTAAAAGTGAAAAGAATTAATCCAAGTTGAAATTCTATATTGAAAAAGTAAAACACCAGCATACAACAGTAAATAAAGGGCATAGGCTGTCAGTATAAATCTGGGAGTTTTGTTCATCAAATAAGTTCGCCGAAACTTTTGTTTCAGCAAGTAAAAAGGATAAATTTATAACCAAAACAAAAGTTCGCCTATGTGGGCTTTTGGACGTTTGGTTTTCCAAATCATCCTACACCCCTTATTCACAACGTATGGGCTAGTGTAAAAAAAACGACACAGCGGACAATTTGCTACTTAAAGACAGAAAAAGAAAAATGAAATAATGAACAGTCAACGCACAAAACAGCGCATTTGCATATCGCACAAGGCGACCCACAACCGAAATTTGCAAAAGAGCTGTTTTCTTGTCGACTCACCAGCAGAAATTGATATATTTGCGTTAATAGACAATTTAAATTAAAGACTTTCAAAATATATGAGTTTAAATACACAGAATCTACAACCAATTATAAATTTTATCTGGACCGTTGCGGACGATGTATTGATAAATAAATTTCTTGAAAACCAGTATCAGGACGTAATTCTACCAATGACTGTTTTACGACGTTTGGATTTGGCACTTGAACCGACAAAAGATAAGGTTTTAAAAACCCACGAAGAATTTAAAAGCAAAATTGACAACTTATACGGACTACTGACAAGTGAACAACATGGAACAGGATTGGCGTTTTACAACACATCAAAGTTTACCATGAAAAAACTGTTGGCTGACCCTAAAAATATTGACACCAACTTTTTAGATTATCTCAATGGCTATTCTGAAAATGTACAGGACATTATCAGCAAGTTTAAATTCCGTAATCAATTAGAAACCTTTGAAACAACTGGAATTACATTTTCACTCATTGAGAAATTCTGCAACCCAAAAGTTGAATTAAGCCCCGACAAAATATCGCCTATGGCAATGGGTTATATGTTCGAGGATTTGATACGCCGTTTTAATGAAAAGACCAATGCAGCAGCAGGGCGACATTTTACACCACGGGAAATTATTGAGTTAATGACTCATTTGGTTTATCTGCCTGTAAAGGATAAAATTCAAAAAGGAACTTTTTTGGTTTATGACCCATGTGCGGGTTCGGGTGCAATGCTTACGCAATCAAAATCATTTGCTACTAATCCTGATGGAGAAATAAAATCGAAAGCTACTTTCCACTTATATGGACAGGAAAACACGGGAGAAATGTATGCCGTTTGTAAATCGGATATGTTGTTGAAAGGCGAAGACCCCGACAAAATAAAGTTTGGCTCAACGCTGAGCGAATATGGTTTTGAACCCGATTTGAAATTCAATTTCATGTTAACTAATCCACCTTACGGAACAACATGGAAGCAAGATATTGATAACTTAAACGTTGGTTCTGGAAAGAAAGTTTCCATTATTGACAAACGATTTAACCTGCCCATAAAAAACTTCAAAGGCGACCTGGAAGAAACCTGTTTGACTTCACGGAGCAACGACGGACAATTAATGTTTATGCTACACATGCTTTCGAAAATGAAAGACCCCAAAGACGGTGGAAGCAGAATTGCATCCGTTCAAAATGGTTCAGCATTGTTTACAGGCGATGCAGGAAGTGGCGAAAGCGGAATTAGACAATACATTTTAGAAAATGATTTATTGGAATGCATTATTCAATTGCCAAACGACATTTTTTATAATACAGGCATTGCTACTTTCGTTTGGATTATTTCGAACTTAAAAGAAGAAAAACGAAAAGGGAAGGTTCAATTAATCAATGCTTCAACTGAGGCTTTTTATCGAAGAATGCGAAAACCGTTAGGAAGCAAACGAAACGAATTATCAGTCGAACATATTCAAGCAATTCAAGACCTCTATTTCACTTTTGAAGTAAATGATTTCAGTAAAATTTTTGATAATGAAGATTTTGGATTCTACCAAATTACTGTTCATCAACCTGAAAAAGATGAAAAAGGTAATATTTTAAAAGATACAAAAGGTAAACCCAAATCTGATACGGCCCTAAAAGACACAGAGAATATTCCAATGAAACAAGATATCAAAGAATATTTTAAAAAGGAAGTTTATCCTTTTGTCCATGATGCTTGGTACGAAACTAAGAATGCTAAAATTGGATATGAAATCCCATTTACAAAATATTTCTATAAGCATACAGCTTTAAGGGATATGTATAGCATTGTCGAGGACATTAAGAGATTGGAAGAAGAAACAGAGGGCTTATTAAAAGAGATAATTAACTAATGACTCCAATAGGGAAATACAATAAATATCAAAATACCAATTTAAGTTGGGCTGAAAGCATTCCTGAGCATTGGAAAGTTTATCGAATTAAACATCAATTCCAGATTCTTAAAAGAATTGCTGGTGAATTAGGTTACGATGTTTTATCAATTACTCAAAAAGGAATTAAGGTAAAAGATATAATAAGTGGTGGAGGCCAACTTGCAATGGATTATTCAAAATATCAATTGACCGAAATTGGTGATTTTGCTATGAACCACATGGACTTATTAACTGGTTTTGTTGACATATCAAAATATCATGGTGTAATTAGTCCTGATTATAGAGTGTTTAAGCTCACACAGAGAGAAAGCGACAGCAAATACATGTTATATATAATGCAGCTTTGTTATACCCAAAAGATATTTTTTGGGCATGGAAAAGGTGTTTCAATGCTAGGTCGTTGGCGCTTACCAGCAGAGAATTTCAAGAATTTCGCCATTCCAATTCCTCCCTTGGAAGAACAAACCAAAATAGCCGCCTTTCTTGATTTCAAACTGGCTAAAATCGACCGTTTTATCCGTATGAAAAAACAACTTCTTGCATTATATGTTGAGAGAAGAAAATCATTAACGAGGAAAATAATAAATTCTGAATCAGTTCAATTTCTGCGGTTATCATCAATCACAGATTTAGTCCAAAGACCAGTAGACAGATTAGACAACGAATTTTATACACCAATAGGATTATATAATAGAGGTAGAGGCATTTTTCATAAAGAACAAACTTTAGGCAAAGACTTGGGCGACTCAAATTTTTGCCACATTGCAAAAGGTGATGTGATTTTAAGTGGGCAATTTGCATGGGAAGGTGCAGTTGCATTAGCAAGTTCATTTGATGAAAATTGTGTGGCCTCTCATAGATATCCAATACTAAAATGTGATTTTGAAGTAATTAGACCTGAATTTCTTTTCTCATTTTTCACTATATCCGAGGGACATTTACTTTTAGATAGTAATTCAAGAGGTGCCGCTGGAAGAAATCGGCCATTAAACCCAAGATACCTTATAAAAGAGAAAATACCTGTGCCATCAATTACTTTACAAGAAGAATTAGTAGAAATGATTCAAAGCGAAAATCGACTTAAATCAATTATAAACAGAGGAATTATATTTATAGAGGAATATAAAACCATTTTGATAGCCGAAGCGGTAACAGGTAAAATTGATGTTAGAGAATTTGAAATACCTGAAACGTTGGAGGAAGAAAGCTACGAAGAATTGGAAGAAGAATTGAGTATGGCGGCAGAAGAAGAGAGTGAATATGGAAATTTAGAAGAAATTTAAGATATTTGTGTTATGGAAGAGCAAATTAACGTATACGATTTTAGTCAGGACTGGGAAGATGATATAGAAAAAGAACAGATCGATGAGTCGGTAAGGCTTATGGAAAAGCCTTTTGACCCTACTAAAATTAATATCGAAACAAAAACCCCTTCGTTGGATATTCTTATTAAAAGGATTCAAAGTAAATCGGTTGCTATGAATACCGAAGAATATTTTCAGCGAAAAGACGATTTATGGGATGTTGTTAAACAAAGTCGCCTTATTGAGTCAATATTAATTCGTTTTCCATTGCCTGCTTTTTTCTTCGATGCTACTAAAGAAGACCATTGGTTAATTGTTGATGGCTTGCAACGCTTGAGTTCTATCCGTAATTTTTGTGTCCTTAAAACTTTAAAGCTTACAAAGCTGGAGTTCCTTACAAAACTGAATGGTTTGGGCTGGGATGATTTGACTGACGATTTACAACGATTAATAGAAGAATCACAGGTTGTTATATATAAAATAATGCCAGGTACGCCAACCGATGTTAAATTTAATATTTTTAAACGTATTAATACAGGCGGTTTGGTCTTGGAACCACAAGAAATAAGGCATGCTTTATTTCAAGGTACACCAGCTACATATATTGCTGAATTAGCGCAAACAGAGTCCTTTCTTAGAGCAACTGGCAGGCGTATTAAAACCCACCGCATGCTCGATAGGGATTTTGCCAATCGTTTCCTTGCATTTTACTTGTTTGGCCATGAAAATTATCAACCCGATCTCGATACATTTATGAGCAAAGCTATGGCAGCTTTAAATACTATGAGCCCAGAACAGCTTAATAAAATTAAAAGAGATTTTTCAAAAGCAATGAACCTTGCAAGCAATATTTTTGGGGAAGAAGCTTTTAGAAAAGTCCGGTTTGACCACAATCGTTTACCACCTATTAACAAAGCCTTGTTTGATGCTATTGCTACTCAATTTGCTCTTATCTCTGATGAACAAAGAGATATGTTGGAAGAGAATGGCCCTGAATTTAAAAACACACTCAAAGAAAAACTTAATAATGATGAACAATTCTTTTCATCTATTACCAGTTCAACAGGTGATAAAAACAGGGTACAGTACAGGCATGGCGAACTAATTAAACTTATACAACTTTATACTTCATAATCATGATTGAGTCAGTTGAAATAAAAAACTTTAAATCGATAAAAAGCAAGTATTTTCCTTTAAGAAACCTAAATATATTACTTGGCCTTAATGGAATGGGAAAATCATCTTTTATCCAAAATTTATTGGCTTTCAGGCAATCAAATAAAATTGCAAGCGGAAGGCTCGATTTAAATGGGAGATATGTAAATATTGGTACAACCAAGGATGCCCTTTACCAATATTCCAAAAAAATGCCTTTTTCAACACACTTTAAATTTTCCGATAAGGAAGAAATGAATTATTCTTTTGATTATACTATTGATTCGAATATTTTCTCAGCAAAAAATATTGGACAAAACCTATATAGGGAAAACCCTACCATAGATAAAATTGTAATCAAAGAATCCTTATTTAATAAAAATTTCCAATATCTTAACGCAAATAGGCAAGAACCAAAATCTTTTACACCAAAGAATTATTCTGAAGTGGTTCAGTTAAAAAATATAGGAGACCATGGCGAATATACAGCATATTATATTGAAATGTTTGGAAATGATGATATAGAAATGGATTCATTGCTTCATCCCAAGTCAATTACCATAGATGAAATAACCAATGAAGAAATGGTGGTAAAATCATTAATAAATCAGATAAATTTATGGATGGGAGAAATATCCCCTGATGTTAACATACGTACAACCGAAGTTTCTAATGATAGAGTATTACTGGAATATGTTTTTAAACAACCAAATTTAGGAAATACAAACCGGTTTAAGCCAGAAAATGTTGGCTTTGGGATTACATACTGTTTGCCTGTTGTAGTGGCTTTATTAAAATCGAAACCAGGAGATTTATTGATAATCGAAAATCCTGAATCGCACATACATCCGCGAGGACAAGTTGAAATTGGAAAGCTGATAGCTCTTGCTGCAATGAGTGGTGTTCAAATCATTATTGAAACACATAGCGACCATGTTGTTAATGGAGTAAGGGTGGCTGTTAAAGAAGAATTAATAGATAAAAACAAAGCACTTATATATTACTTCGAAAAAACAATAAAACCCGATGAGCAATACTCAAAAATAACCAACATCGAAATAGACAAAAATGGGGAATTAAGTGAGTACCCTAAAAATATGCTTGATGAATGGAGTGCCCAACTGATGAAATTACTATAGCATGAATATATCTTTTAACGAAATATCAATACTTCCTTTTGCAGAATCGGCTCATGAATTAAAACAACATTTCCTAAACCTAGCAAAGGTCTATAAAAAGTTAAAGGAGGATTATAACATAGAGCACATTGTTTTTCCAAGTAATTTAGCTGAATTAAAGGTGTTGCCAGATACTCTAATTCATAAATGGCTAACAGAACTTCGTGGAATGGAAAAGGATCAAATTTTGAACTTAATTCACCGTAGACCATTTAGTAATGATGTAATAGGAGGGTACAATGAAGAGATAGATTCTTTTGTATTTAGTAATGAAGATATGGGGATTGAAGAAAATATTTGTATTGGATTAGGAGTAACATATATATGTCAAACTGCCTCAATTAGTTTAAATACGCATGAATTTTGGGAAAAAGATAAAATTCAATTCAGTATTCTTGATTATAATAATGACGAAAGAACTCCGGCAATTGCACCTAATTGTTGCATAGCAGAGCTTACGAATGATTTTAAAACTTGGATTGAAAAAAATGCAGAAGTAGTATTAATTACTACAGATATGGAACCATCAACTAAACATATTCATTTTAGAGATGACCATGAAACCAGTATTTTAATGGCATTCGCAAAACGAATAGTAAATTCAAAGTACCTAGTTTCTATAATAAATTCCTTACCATTTAACTCTGCTACCTCTCGTTTTATCCGAAAGTGTTATTCTGATGGTAAAATAGAAATTGTTTTGCATTGGGAAGATAAAGGGATTGGTATGGTAATACAAACAACTGGAAGAAACTACAATGAAACCTTGGCTATTGCAGAGATACTGAAAGAGAAATATGACCGATAATGAAACAAACCGATACCACAGAAAAAGGCTTGGAAGTTCACATTGCTCAATATTTGGTTGAGAAAAACAAGTATTTGCTTCGTGAAAACAAGTCTTACGATAATGTATCATGCATCGACAGTGAACTGCTTTTTCAGTTTCTAGAAATCACGCAACCCAAAGCCGTAGCAAAACTAAAAACTTACCATAAAGACCTTTACGAGCACAAAATTATCAAACGCTTAAACGACCAAATTCAGGCAAAAGGCATTATTGAAGTTTTACGTAAAGGCATAACTGACGGCTTTACAGATACTAAACTTCAATTGTTTTACGACAAGCCTGTTTCTGCTTACAATGCCGATGCAAACGCATTGTACCAAGCCAATTTGTTTTCGGTAATGCGTCAGGTTTATTTTTCGCCAAACGATAAAAAATCGTTGGATATGATGATTTTCATTAATGGTATTCCTGTAATATCATTTGAATTGAAAAATGAACTCACCAAACAAAATGTGCAACACGCCATTAAGCAATACAAAGAAGCCCGTGACCCCAGCGAAGAACTGTTTCGTTTGGGTAGGTTAATGGTAAATTTTGCAGTGGACACCGAAGAAATTTGGATGTGTACACAACTCAAAAAGGAAAAATCGTATTTCTTGCCATTCAATAAAGGTTTCAACAATGGTGCAGGCAATCCACCAAACGATGGTATAAAAACCGATTATTTGTGGAAAGAGATTTTAACTAAAACCAATCTCACCGATATTATTCAGAATTTTTGCCAACTGATTACAGAAGAAAAAGAGTATTTAGATGAAAAGGGGAAAGTGAGAACGAGGAAAGAAAAGAAATTAATTTTTCCACGCTATCATCAATTACTTGCCGTTCGAAACCTATTAGCCGATGCACAAGAAAAAGGTTCGGGCCAAAAATATTTAATTCAACATTCGGCTGGTTCGGGCAAATCAAATTCAATTTCTTGGTTGGCTCATCAGTTGATTGGTTTGCACGATAAATCGGGCAAGGACAATGTTTTTGATACTGTAATTGTAGTGACAGACCGCCGTGTTTTGGATGCTCAAATACGAAACAATATTAAGCAGTTTCAGCAAGTTGACGGTGTAGTTGAAGCTATAACTGAAGGAAGTAAGCAACTAAAAGAAGCACTTGAAGAAGGCAAAAAAATTATCATTACCACCATTCAAAAATTTCCATATATTGTTGAAGAAATTGGAGATTTGCCAGGAACAAACTTTGCAATTATCATCGACGAAGCCCACAGTAGTTTGAGTGGACAAATGGCAAGAAAACTAAACGAATCTTTGGCAAAGCCAAATGAAGATGATGTAATAGAAACAGAAGACAACGACACCATAACAGGCGAAGACTTAATAACCGACTTGATTAAATCACGAAAGTTATTGCCTAATGCCAGTTACTTTGCATTTACGGCTACACCTAAAAATAAAACTTTAGAATTGTTTGGTGTTCCATTTCAGGAAGGCGATAAAACAAAATTTAAAGCCTTTCATTTATACTCAATGAAACAAGCCATTGACGAAGGTTTTATCATGGATGTTTTGCAGAATTATACAACCTACCAAAGCTATTACGCATTACTCAAAAAAATTGAGAATGACCCCGAATACGACAAAATTAAAGCTCAAAAGAAATTAAAGCATTATGTTGAAAGCCACGAACACGCTATAAAAAAGAAAACAGTTTTAGTGGTTGAGCATTTTATGGAAAATATAATCCGTAAAAAACGAATGGGCGGTTTTGCAAAGGCAATGTTGGTAACAAGTTCAAGAGCAAATGCTGTAAAATATAAGAAAGCATTTGACGACTATTTGTACAAAATAAATAGTCCTTATAAAGCTATTGTAGCCTTTTCGGGAGAAATTGACGGTCAAACAGAAGCCAGTCTAAACGGTTTTTCAAGTGCTTCAATTCCAAAAGAATTTGAGAAAAACGAATATCGCTTTTTGCTGGTTGCTAATAAATTTCAAACTGGGTTTGACCAACCTCTTTTGCATACTATGTATGTTGATAAAAAATTGGGTGGCGTAAATGCTGTTCAAACATTATCAAGACTTAACAGAAGCCATCCGCTAAAGAAAGACACCTTTGTTTTAGATTTTGCCAATACAGCCGAAGAAATTGAAAAGGCTTTTAAACCTTATTTTGAAAGTACCATTTTAGGCGAAGCAACAGACCCAAATAAATTATTTGATTTACAGGATGCTTTGGACAATTATCAAGTTTATACAAAAGAACAAGTCGTTGAATTTTTAGATAAAATTTTAGCAAACGTTCCTGTTGACCAGCTTCATGCAATACTTGACAATTCAACAGCCATTTTTAGAAACGATTTAGCCGAAGAACAACAAGCTGATTTCAGAGCAAAAGTTAAAACCTATGTTCGCTTGTATATTTTTCTTTCTCAGATTGTGCCGTTTGAAAATCCATATTTAGAAAGGCTTTACATTTTTCTGAATCACTTGCAAAACAAATTGGGATGCGATACACCAATTGATTTGGCACAAGGAATTTTGGATAATATAGACATGGAAAGTTACCGTTTGCAATTGGAAGCAACAACAGATATTGTAATGGAACAAGGCGATGATTTAAAGCCAATTCCAACTGATATGCGAGGCGGAACAAACCAACCTGAAATTGACAAGCTTTCAAATATTCTGCAAACTTTTAATGACCGCTACGGAACACAGTTTGAAGATGTAGATAAAGTTAGACAAATGGCTGAAAGCGTTGCAAATGATGTAGCAAAAAATCATGAATTGATCACATCAATCAAATATTCAGACGACCAAAACGCCAGAATAACAAGCGATAAGATAGTTGGGGAAGAGTTGCTAAAACACATTACCACGAATTTTGACCTATACAAACTCTATTCTGACAACAAAGAATTTAAAGAGGACTTTTCGGCAATGATGTTTGGAATGGTAAAAGAAATATTTAATAGAGGTATTAATGCACCGAGATAAGAAATGAAAATAAAATCCATTGAAATAACTAACGTTAAGGGTTTTAGGAATCATGTTTTCAATTTAGATTTAGCTCCAAATAAACCTAATATCTTGGTTGCCCCAAATGGTTTCGGAAAAAGTTCATTTGCTATTGCCTTCAACTCCTTAAAAAGCAACAAAATAGAGTTAGATGATAAAAATTACTTTAATAAAAATACAGAAAACCGTCCAGTTCTATCCATTTCATTAAATAATGGAGTTACACTTACTGCTGATGATAATCAAAACACTATTTCAAACCATTTTGATGTATTTGTAATAAATAATCAAACAGAGCCAAAATCGGTTGTTCAGTCGTTTAATGGAAATACTTTTGCAAAAACTTCACTCGAGATAGTACCAACTGTTTTG
Organism: Bacteroidales bacterium; assembly: GCA_003446015.1. Lineage (GTDB taxonomy): Bacteria > Bacteroidota > Bacteroidia > Bacteroidales > UBA12077 > UBA12077. Next base: position 55,272 of record DMBU01000082.1, read on the forward strand.
GTTCAAACAATACCCCAAAAAGTTAATTTTGATTATAACACGGCAACCATGAAAGCCAATTTTGGTGTTAATGGTAATAAACTTCTAACCAATATTTCAAATTTATTTACCTGTGGAGAGCTATTTCGTAGAATTGACATTGGTATTGATTTTACAAGATTTACTCTTAGAAATTATAGAACAACATTTGATTCAGTCTTTCCACAAATTAATTTGCAAGCTGGTACAAGTAATGAAATTAAGGATTGGATAACTACAACTGTTTTATTATCATTACAAGCTTTAGATGAATTTGAAAAACTTTCAAATATCATTGCTTCTTTTGGTTTTCCTGAAGTAAGGGATGAAATCGATTCTTACCTGACAGCTTGGCAAATAATTACAGTTAGAAACAATATAGGTGTAAACTTTCGGAAAGCTTGTAAGTATCTTTATTATCTAGTTGAAAAGAAACATTATACAGAAACAATTGCCGCATTCAATCCTGTAAAAGATAGATTTGATATAAAACCAAAAGTTGAAGGCAACAGCCTTATTATTAAGTGGCCAAAAGCTCATGAGATTTCTAATGGACAGAGAGATATTTTAACTTTTATTGCTTTGCTTTTAAAATCAAGAAGGGATTTCAAAAAGAATGACTGCATTTTAGTAATTGATGAAATATTTGATTACATGGACGATGCGAACCTTATTACGTTTCAATATTACATTTCAACTTTTATAGATGAAATGAAAAAACAAAAGCGAAGAATATTTCCAATATTATTGACTCACTTAGACCCATTATTTTTTAACCATTTTTGTTTTAATGACACGAAAATTATAGTCAATTATATAAAAGAAATTAACATAAAGTCTAATCAACAAATTTTAAAACTAATTTATAAAAGAGAAGACCCAAGTATTCAAAATAGTGTTGACGCTTATTATTTTCACTTCCACCCAACCATTGATACGATTGACTTAACGGTTGAATTCCAAGCCCTAAATTTGAACTTAGATTGGGCAAAGCCTGAAAAATTCTTAAATAAAATATTCCGTGAAGTAAGAAGATATTTACTGGAAACCGAGACTTTTGACCCATTAGCAATTTGTTTTGGAGTTAGGATACAGATAGAAAAATTAGTGTACAACAAAATACCCGATGAAGAAAATAGAAGGTTGTTTTTAGAGGAGACTAATGGCACAAAAAAGAAACTTCATTTTGCCCAAAGTATTGGTATTCTCATTCCCGAAACATACTTTTTATTGGGGATTATTTATAACACTTCTCTTCATTTAGTCGAGGGTCAAGACGTTTCTAAACCACTTGGGTTAAAATTAGAAAATGAAACGATTAAACAAATGATTCTAAACATATTTACATAGAATGCAAATGCTATGTCATACACATTTGCAAGCACCACAAGCCAACGCCAAAGCCAAAGCTTGCAAAAGAGCATGTCTTGCCAACTCATGGCAGACCGTAACGGAGTAGCAAATAGAGATAAACAATGACAGGAAACAATGAACACCAGCCCATAACAAGCGGTATAAAACATTGGGGGTTAAGCGGTTACTCAAGCGTTCTGCCCCGCATCAAGTTCGTTGTAACTGGACAGGAAAGTAGCCCGCAATCGGCAATTTTTCATACCGTCAACCGTTATGGCAAATTAAAGGTTACAGCCAAGTAGTTTTTACTATTGATTAAATTCCTTACATTTGAATTAATCCAAATATAAAAAAATAGAATCAAGATTAAATTTTGTTATGAAATGATTATTTACTAAATTGAATAATATGTTTTTTGCTTATCCAAATGAACCAAAACAGTTGTGCGATATAATTGAAAACGCTGTATCTAAAATTAATTTAGCTAGTCAAAAAATAAAACCATGGAAAACACTTCATGTGGTTGGAGCATTTATAGCTCAAAAAGTTCTTCAAGCAATTGATGAGAATGAAGTTTTAATAGCGGATATTACTAATCTAAATTTTAATGTAACTTATGAAATTGGATATGCAATTGGAAAAGGTAAACCTATTTTTTTATTAAAAAATAAATCAATTACAGAACTTACTCCAAGCATTCGTGAAGTTGGGATATTTGACACTATAGGATATAAGGAGTACTCAAATTCTGATGAGTTATTTGATATACTTTCAGAACCCAAGTGTGAGATAATTCATGGGGATAATTTAAATATAAATACAAAAGCACCCGTTTATTTATTAGAACAGAAATACAAAACCGATTTTGCAATTAGAATAACAGCTCGGATAAAAAAGGCTAGATATATATACAGGAGTTTTGATCCTACAGAATCACCAAGATTGTCTGCATATGATGCTATTAATCAAGTATCGCAGTCATTTGGAGTTGTTGTTTCCTTACTTTCAAAGGAAACAAATGATTTTGAAATTCATAATATTAGAGCTGCCTTTATTGCTGGTTTAGCAAATGGAATGAATAAACGTATCACAATTCTTCAGCATGGGGATACTCCTGTTCCAATTGATTATAGGGATTTTGTCAATGTTTATTATAGCAGTGATGATATTCATGATATTATTGCTGATTTCGCAGGAGATATTGCAGAAGCTTTTCAGGAAGGAAGTAATTTCGTAACGGCAAAAGATACTACGTTATTACAAAAGTTAGATTTTGGTTCTTCATCTGCGGAAAATGAAATGAGATTCTTACAGGAATATTATCTTAAAACAGATGCTTATAGAAAAGCGTTAAGAGGAGAAATACAGCTTGTTGTAGGTAGAAAAGGTTCAGGTAAAACTGCTATTTTTTTGCAAATTAGGGATAAAGAAAGGAGCAGTAAAAAAAATGTTGTACTGGATTTAAAACCTGAAAGTTATAAGCTAATCAAATTCAAAGAACTTGTATTAGATTTCCTCAAAGAAGGTACCTTTCAACATACAATACTAGCTTTTTGGGAATACATATTATTGTTAGAAATTTGTCATAAAGTTCTTGTTAATGATAAAAATGTCCACATGATAACTCCTGGTTTGTACGAACCATACAGTAAGCTCGAAACATCTTATAAATCGGAATACTATTTAACAGAAGGTGATTTTTCTGAGCGAATGTCACAATTGATGGAAAATTTAACAACGTCCTTTAATATTAAGTATGGTTCAAATAAAAATATTACATTATCTGTACCTGAAATAACTGAACTTTTATATAAAACTAATTTATTTGTATTAAAACAAAACTTATTTGATTATTTAAAACATAAAAATAAAGTATGGTTGTTATTTGATAATATTGATAAAGGATGGCCATCTTCAGGGTTACAACATGAAGATTTAATAATTGTAAGGACATTAATTGATGCAACACGCAAAATACAACGGGATTTCGGAAAAAGAAATTTAGATGTATTTCCGATTGTATTTTTGAGAAATGACATTTATGAGCTTTTAGTAAAGGAAACATCAGATAGACAAAAAGAAGCGAAAGAATTATTAGATTGGACAGATCCTGATTTATTACGAGAAATTATTAAACTCAGAATTATTTCTAGTCTAGACTTGGAAGATAGCTCTTTTGAGGAAATATGGAGAAAAATAATTATTAGTCATTATAATGGTGAAGAAACATCCCAGTATTTAATTGAACGTTCATTAATGCGTCCTCGTTTTTTAATAAATCTAATTAATCAATGTAAAAGTTTTGCTGTTAATCTAAATCATACTAAAATTGAAAAAGAAGATATAGAAAAAGGATTACAGGCTTATTCCTCAGATTTATTAACTGATATTGACTATGAAATGAAAGATATACTTCCTGAAATTGGTGATTTATTATATAAATTTATTTCAGTTAAACCTATATTAAATGAAACAGAAATAGATGTTATTCTTTCTGAAAACAAGGATGATTCAATTGATAAGGAAAAATTTATTGATTTATTGCTCTGGTATGGCTTTTTAGGCATAAAAAATGGGAATGAAGAAACCAAATATATTTATACATTAAACTACAATATGAAATTGTTTAAGGGATATATACAGAAACACAAAAGTAATTTTGTATATATAATTAACCCTTCATTTTGGCCAGCTTTAATGATTGAAGGCTGATAATTAATATTTTGCCATAACCCGTTTTGTATTATCTATTGGTAAAACCGGTTACACTGACCATCTAACACCGAAATGTTTAACCACTAAACAAAACTATTGATGTAACTAAAAAGACAGAAATATAAATAATTGTATTATAACAGCTTATAAGTGTAAAAATACTGGTATGAGGCGGTCATTCAAAATCGGGATGAGATGTTTGAAAAACAGGAGAGAAGTGGTCAACGGGTCTGGTTTTGCAAAAAAAGTTATCTTTCCACACTTTTTTAGTGTAGTTAAAAAGGAGATTTAAGAGACAGACTGTAATTGATATAAGAAATGAAAATGCGTTGAATTATCCTTATTTGCTATATTAAATATTATGACTAAAAGTACAATGTGTCTATTGCCAATTCCAGTATAAATACTAATTTTGCTTAAGAATATAATATTGCAACGCTGAAGTTTCTCTGAACACGAAACCGCCAATTTCAATTACAGAGAGAGACTAGAAAGCGAATGCATCCTAATTGGGTGCGTTCCTTTCGCTAGTCTATAGTTCTGTTCGGTGCTTGGCGGTACCAGTGTTCAGCTTTAGATAAAGCAAAGGTTCGCACCTTTTCATTTTTGTGTGAGCCTGGTTTTAACAGAAAAATAAAGCCATGGCAGAATTGAAAAAAGTTCCTATTCCAATAGATGAGAAGCTAGCGCATCTCAGTGCATCCGAAGTACAAAACATATTTGATGCTTATCATTTTACAAACCAAAAAGCAAAAGACATCATTAGTGAATATAAATTGACTGGTGTTCCTTTAGGTGGGTTACGTTTTATTTTAAAATATAAGGAAAATTCTGACAATTGTTGTCCAATTCATAATACAATTTCCTGGCAAAAAGCGAAGGGTAGAAATGTATGGGGCATTCCTTTTTGTCCTATTTGCAATATGAAAGTTTGGGAAACTTTACCATTAAACTTTTATAATCGAAAGCCAAAAATCATCAATCCCAAACCAATGAAGAACCTTTATGTAAAATCGGAAGTAACTTTACTTGATTTAGAGAAGTATCAAACACTTGATTTTTCGGTAAAAGTCCTTATTGTATGCTGGTTTAACGCTGATAAAAAAAAGAAATCAAAAAACCTAAGCTTTTACACTTTGGATGTGACCAAGATATTTCCAAACCCAATAATGAAAGCAGCATACAAAGATAAACTTGAAGAAAGTTTTTTAGTATTGGGAAATAAATATTTTCTTCAGAAAATTAATTTGAGTGAAGAGCTTACAGATTGTTTTGAAAATACGAATTATTTAATTGAGGCTGATTCCAAAGAGATGTTTAACCTTTGGTGGGATATTGCTTACCATGAGATACTTGAGTACTTGCTTTTCGAACTAAACAAAAAGAATTTAATTGTTCAAATTGATGAACGAATTGAAGAAGTAATTCACTTTATGATTGGTGGTTTATCTGTTCAACAATGCATGTTTGCAACGTGGGCTGCAATAAAGGATTCTTGTAGTTTAATCGCTGAAAAGAATTGGGATTTGGATTATGCTGCATGCGTAATCCCTGAACAATTAAAGAAAAAAGCAATTAGGATAATCGAAGGTAGCTTGAATAAATTTCCTTTCAATCGCCCATACCCTTGTGCTCAATCTAAGTTTGCAAAATTATTTTATGAGGATATTACATTTCTAGGTGAAGAAGGTTTTACTGAATGTCCAAATATTGAATACTTTTATACAGTTGGAAGCCCTAAAGGTCCAATTAAGACAAGTAATAATTCAAAAAATATTCATGTTTCAATAAAGGACGATGATAACAAGTCGATCGGAGATATATTAAGAGAAAATAAATATTTCAATAATTTCAAATCAGGCACAAAAAATCAGGACTTTTCTTTCGATTGAATTAAATAGTTATAATTATGAAAGAAGATGAAATATTAGAGGATATAACAAAACTTTAATCCTCTTTTTGAAATTCTCATTAGTTTCGAATTTTCATGTCGTATTTGAAAACTAACAACGAAACTGGATTTTTAATTTATTTTTCGGTAAGTTAAAACGATCATTTATTCGTAATTTAATTTTGAGATGACACCTGTATAAATATTTACATCTCAAACACACCTTTTAATCAGTTTAATTGTTCTAAATAATTTTCAAACCAAAATTCTAATAATTTTGTTCGAAAGCATTTTAATATAAATATCATTTCTTTTCTTATCAGACAAGCGCTTCAGCTTTTTTGTTATTTTAGGGTGCCTAATTGTTATAAACTCGCAATACATATTAATATATTCATCTGGCCAAACACCATTTTTATCACCTGTCATTTTTAATACATTCTCGAAAAAAGCATCCTCATCATGAACACGAAGATTTGCAATCATCAAGGTTGAAATGAACCTATCATCAGAACTGTCGATTTCAACTATGTAAACACTAGGATTGTGTTGAATTTTTATAATTAATGCTTTTCTTGTACTATCACCTATTTGACTAAACCTAGAATTATTTGAAAACGGCCTGATTTCATAAGTATAGATTAATTTTAGCGCTCTAGCGATTAAGCCAACAGCTTTTGTAAAAAACACGAGCCCTTCAGGAATTTCCGAATAATCAAAGTTGTTAAAACCTTCGTCTCTTATTAAATTTAAAAAAAGACTCTCTGCCTTCCCTTCTTTCTCGTTATTATTAAAACCAACATTTCGATCTTCGAGTTTAAATTCTGGAAAGGAATTCTTTGAGTTTGGATCTGAAATTGAAGAATTAGCATCGGGCGACAAATTCACTCTCTTGATTTCCATCTTTCTGTCAAATTCAAAATTTAGGGGCAAGACTGATATGCTTTCAGAATATTCAGAAGAATCCGTCTCATTCTCATCATTATTTGTGGAATGGCTAGTTGGTAATTTTACATCAAAACGGCCCTTCTTTCTTCCTCCATTGGGCTGTTTGTTTTTGTTCTTGTTTTTAAAACTGGCATGAACAAGCTCCAGTTCATCAAATGGAAATTCTAATTTCGACTTAATTTCTTCGATGTTGTATATTAATGTAAAATCCTTATATTCTTTCACTCTACAAACTAAGTCAAGTTCGCCGAAACCAATTGAATTAAAAGAAAAATCACTTTTTGATATGTTTGAATTAGCCTGAACACTTTTCCAATACTCTCTTATGGAATTATTATAGAGAACTAATATATAGCTCCTGATTTTTTCATTTTTTAAAAGTGGTCTAGGAAAATTATTATTTAATTCAAGGTGAAGAATTCGTTTGTTACCAACTTCTCTAATTTCGCTTTTATCTATAAAGGACTCCAAAACATCATACTGGAACAAGTAAGGAATTAACATATTATCAAAACATAAAAATGTTCTGAACAACTCATAGCAAAAGAAAACGAATGGCTTTGGGCTCACATTATTGATAATATAAAGTTTTGTATCATTCATCACTTCATTCGGAACATCAAATGAATAAAGCCTTTCAGAGAGTTCTTCAATTGAAATGATTTTCCCGCTACTAAAGTTTGAAAAAACAATTCGATTAGACTCCCCCGAACGTTTTAGAATTGTTCCATCATTGTTTATTCCGGTACCGATAGGCAATCTTGGAATCTCAGGCAGCGGGCTTAGTTTTCTTAAAGGCTCCCTTTTATTTTTTAAATCAATATGGTGTATCACTAACTGCCATCCATTACCTGTATTGACACAACTGGAAACACTAAATATTTCTATTGCCATATGTTAAGCTGATAACAGATTCTTATCTTTTAATTCTTTACCATTCAATAAATCCTCCACTACTTTTTCAATCTTAGAAGTCAAATAGTCTTCCCTTATTCTTGCTTCTCTTAGTAAACGCCATCTATTAACATCAATATTATTTTTAATTAGTTTCATTTGAGCACTTTTTAATCTTCTTATACGATAATCTTCTTTAGATTCGGTTACCTTTTCTAAGAATGATGCGGTTAAAGGAAGCTTTGAATAGTTTTTTTCAATAATAGCTTGCTTGCCTATTAGAGATATTAGTAATGTTTTATTTTTCCGCTTGTTGTAACCAGTAATCTTCAGGTAATTAATACTTTCCTTAATCTGAAGAAGAAAATCAGAATCTCTTTTTCCCCAATCAATTCTAAGTTTCGGTTGTGGTTTATTAATTGGATACTTTTGTTTCGTTAACCAATTACTATCTCTATGATAAATAAAGCTATATAAGGCAGGATTTAACTTCCTTAATTCCGTTATACTCATTTTTGAATTCTGCTTAATTAAATTAAGCCACTGCTTCTTTTTCTCAATCATAGTTATGCTGATCTTACTATTTGAGCATTTCTTATCAAGAAAAAGCTTTATTGTTTTGGAATCACAGTTTAAAATTTGAGCTGTTTTTCTAATTGAAATTCCTTTTGATATACATAAATTGAGCTTTTCCTCCCACAAGTTACCATAAATCTTAACTCTCCTAAAAGTTACTCCCTTATTTTCCAGATAACTTTCTGTGTAGCCATAACCACATGAGCACTCAATATACTTAATTTCTCTATTAGTCTTTTTATCAATTGAGCTCTTATATTTACTTATTACTTTCTTATTATAATGTTCACATACAGGATTCAAACATGGCCATTTTTTTGATTTAACTTTTGTAGTAACAGACTTATTATTAAAAGACAAAACAAAATTTTCAATTAGAATATGTCTTATGGGATCAAACGATTTTCTATGTTTACGTACAATTGATTTGAGCCAACAACTTGGATCATTTATATCAACTTGGCTTTTAAAAGTTAATAATACTTGTGGGCTAAAATGATTTTCAAATGCTTCATATAAGCTCGCTAAATCTATACTTTTTTGGTTTTTAAGAAAACCCAATTCCTTAATTTTCCTATTATATAAATATGCTTGATTATTAAAAATATGCGCAGTCTCAAGTTTCAAAAGATTACAAGCTCTTTGTGAAATTTCTTTTACTAATTTATTATCATTAATACTGGCTTCTAATTTAGGATAGTTTTCAATAACACTTGGCGGTATAAAGTAGTGCTTATTCAAGAAATTAACTCCTATATAAAGTTTCTCCAAAAATACATTGTGCTTCAAGCAAATTGGTACTGAAGGTATTTGGTGTGCCCTCCTAAAGTAGCTTTCACCAAGAGATTTAATATCCTCATTATAACACTTTCTGCAGAATCGCGGTAATTGTAAGGGCGAAAATACTCCTGCATTAATACCAACTCTTGTATGAATATTTCCAGACTTATTATTCATTGAATCTAAGATTCTTGTTTTCTTCTTTGAATCAATAAAACGTGAATAGTACGGGAAAAGGGTATGATTATTTATTATATATTCCTCACTAAATCCTCCATTTTTTATATTACAACAGAAATCTTTAAGGCCGCTTGGAAAATCTAAAGTAGCACTAATTGTATCACTTAAAAAAAGAGCTTTTAGTATTTTTTTATGGCCACCAACTCTGTAATATTCAAAATATCTTGCTACAACACTATAAAAAATTTCGTCATCATATGGTTTAGGGAAATTTACTATCATGATATTTCCTCCAGAAAATATTCACTTACATTCAATAGTGAATCATTTTCAAGCAATTTTTCGTGTAAATTATCCAAATCATTATCATAACACTTACGTAAATCTCCTTCTGTATAATTTGTGATCAATTTAGGTGCTTTCTTTTTTGCTTTTGAAGTATCATCAGTATTGCTTTTCTTATACTCCAACATTATATCTAAAGCAATCCTTTGATTATCATAATCTGGATTATTTTGCAATAAATAGCCTAGCTTTGAGGTATAGAAATTAATAGGTATAGAAAAATCTTCAAGAATCTTTTTAATTGTTAAAGCCCGATAATCCTTGCTCTCATTAATTTCAATTTCTTCCTCTGGGAAATATAAATCTGGATAGTTCGACAAATCCCTTTTTCGCTTACTTCTTATAGCTTCCATTGCATCTTTCTCTAACCATAATTTTTCCTTTATGGTTTTTTCTACTATTTCCCTCGATAGTTTCTTTAAATCACTAAATAGCACTCTTTTTTGTGCTTCAATAAAAATACGAATGGCTCTATCAATTATTCCTTGGCTATGATAGTAAAATAATGAAGCCCAGTCCTCATCATATGCAATGGCTTCTTCTGTATACTGGTATTTAAAAAGCATCTCCATAATAAACTTCCATTCATCATTAAACGGTATTTTATTCCACTTCTCAGCTCCTTCTCCTGACCACCTTCGAGGCAAACGATGACTTTTTCCAAACAAATTAATACTTTCAGGAGTGCCTACTATGAAAATTGGAACTTGCAGTGTGTTATTAAGATTGACAAAAAAGTTAAGCATAATGTCCGCGCTATTAGACCGCACATTGGTTAAGTGTTGTATTTCATCTACTATTATCATACCTATTTGGTGCGATATAGTAAGCTTTGCCATTGCTAAAACCATATTGTCTACCGTTTCCCTTTTTTTGCCATAAATCGTTTGATAACTAGTGCTTAATAATGCATCAAGTTTTCCAAAAAAGTTTAAGCATAGATCTTTCAAAGAGGAATCTTTAGGACATTCAATTTTTATGAAGGGAATTTGGACAAAGGGATCTAGTTCTGGCAGGTTATGTGATATACCTCCCGGGTACAATGACAATATTTTATTGATTATTGTTGTTTTACCTATGCCCGAAATACCTAATAGACAACTACTTAAAGATGCTGTAGATTCTGAAACTATTGCGCTAGCTGTATGAAGATTTCGATAACTACTCTTTAATTTTAAATTAACCTCCTTTTTAATCGGTTTTCTTAAATGGTAACCTGAAGTAAGGCTATTATAAATTGTTCGGTACAAACTATAATGTTTTTCACTCGGAACAAAAAAATTATGTTTAAGAAGAGTGAGGAATTCATCCCTTTGATTAATTGTGTACTTTAAAGCTTCGGTCCTCGAAATAGGTTTAGTGCTAGTAAGTAGTGAAAAAAAATCCTTAAATTCTAATAATGGATTTAAACACTCAATGAGCGGGTTTCCTTTGTAAAAAGGATTTAAAGAATCTTCGTATTCAGCTTTATATACACTGCTATTCATCGTCCATGAGTTTTCTGAAAAAATTTAAATGCTCATTATTTGACAAGTCTTTATTCTCTGACTTCATGTGAATGATTTTTACCTCTTTGGCTGTATTATCCCTTATAATTTGTTCCTGCCTATTGAGCTCTTTTTCTTTGGTTTTGTTTTCTCTGATATTTTTAGGCTTTATTGATGCACTTTTTTTCTTTTTCCTTTTCGTTTCGGCTTCCTTAAAAATATTTTCAGCAAAATCCAAAGACTCTATACTTTCCGATATGCTGTGCAAGCTATCCTTATATATTTTTGCTCTATTTATTTCATTTATTGCACTAATTTCCCACATATTAGCATTAATATATAACGGACTTCTAGACTTACTAACAAAACATTCTATTAAATCAGAATCATAGTGTAGATAAATTTTTTCTAGGTTAAAAGGGTCAAAACTCACTTCAACAGAAAGTTTTTTATCTTGAAGCAATAACTGCCTATTAATTATCCCTTTGCGGAGTGTAGAGATGTTGTATAAACCATGTTTAAAAAGAATCCCATCTTTACTAAGTTTAGCTTTCTCTTTAGGTAATAGCTTTTGCTTTAGATTTAAAATATTATTTGATCTTAATTTACCAGATCTATTTTGAATTCCCCAATTCCATAATTGTATGGGAATAGGGCTTACCCCGTCTATTATCATGTCCCGCTCTAATGGGTAGGATTCTAGAACTTTAGAATTATTATAGCTTAACACCTCTTTGATAATTATGGCGTAGTACTCTTTTAATGTTAATAAAGCATCTTTTCTTGCATTTCTAACTCCCCTTTGCTTATGATTCAAAGATTTAAAGCCTCTTTTATCTTTAAGTCCTTTAATTTTTGTATGTATTACTTTAAAATGATTTTCAACAACACCTTTTAGATCAGCTCTGTAAGCTGCTGTATTCTCTATCGTAATTCCTAGATCTCTTATGATATTATTAGACTGATGACCTAATAACTCAGCTCGATCAGCCACAATAGCATCAGGAAGGTAATGGCATGGCCATTGTTCGTCTGAAATTTCAAAATCTTCAATTTCATTCAGTCTTTCCTCTTTACACAGTTGAGATTTACTTATCATGGTATTGTACAATGCCCTTGCACCTATGGAATATGAGGGTTCTTCTAATGTTATTAGAACCCCAACAATCATTCTAGAAAAAACATCAGAAACAAAATATAGGGTAGGACCTCCAATAGGTATTTGCCTGTCAATAGCACTAACCAGTTCTATATCTGCTTTTGTTGAATCAATTTGAAATAAAGAGCCCGGCCCAATAGTATTAATTACAGATGATTCAGTCGTTATTCGAAAATCCTTATTGAAAATTTTTGAACCTTTTTTCCCTATAATTCTTTCTTGAACTTCAAAAGACTTCTCTCCCCAATATCTAAATTGTGCCTTGGTTGGAACCTTAGTGAAATCATTTTTTTTAACTTGGGATGGATACTTTACCATTAAATAATTTAAATACGCTGTATGTAACGAAGCTTGTTCAACTTGGAGATAAAACTTCTTATACGACTGTTCAATTTGTTTTGCAAGGTTGGCATCTATATTTATATTATTTTTAGAGTATTTACTCGGCCTTCCTCTTTTTGCATTAAGTACATTTCTTGTTTTTCCTCTACCTCCAGAATTTATCAAATCTGGTAGAAGACCCAACTTAGATTTTCCTCTTTTCCAATACTTAAGAACAATCCTTTCGGTTGTTTGCCTGGACAGTTGATGTTCATTGGCAAGTTCTCTACACTTTTCATGAAAATAATAATCAATAAAAATAAGAGGTTCATCTTGGTTAAGAAATTCTACTACCTCCCAATGTTTATTCCACTTTGCTACACTTTTTTCACTATAATCGTCTGGGTCCCTATATTCTTCTCCAGTTTCAATCAATTTAATTATCCTATCTGACTTAAGGTTCTCAAATTTTTCAATACTAATTTGTTCTGGCAACTTGTTTTCATCGTTTATATCAATCCAAAAAATTTCTTCTAACCCCTGAGAATGATATAGGATTCTTAAAAAAGTGCTTTTATGCTGCCAAATCTGATTTACTAACGTCTTTTGCATTTGTTATTTTAAAGTTTAAATCTTTCATTTTTCTTTTACTAGAAGTAAGGGGCTCTGTTAAATCTAATGTGATCAGACCTTTGGCAATAAGAACTTTGATAAACCTTAGGGTAGAACCTACTGTAATATTTAATTCAAAATCAATAATATCTGAGAATTTTGGGAGAGATAGATCAGAATAGTCTTTGTAAGACTTTAATACATGAAGAAATATTTTTTGGATCCCTTCTTCTGAATTTCCATCTGCTATAAACCCTCTCAAAGCGTTATGTATATCCTTATAATTCAACAATAAGTCTTTGCTTGGCATTTCCTTTTCAGTGACAATTTTCCATTGCACACCTTTTTTATTCCAGTATCTCCTCTCTATTTCAAAAAGCTCTAATTGACGTTCACTCAAATCCTTACGATACTTTATTGTTAATACGACTTCTCGCCCATCAGTATAAGTAAGAAAATAATCAGACGTAAGAACGTGGTTATCATCATTTGTATTAGACGGATATCTTATTCCTGCTTCCCCAGCAATCTCTTTTGCAAGTTCAATATCTGATAATGGAAACTGCTCCCTTATATCTTCAATACCATTATCCAAGTCAAAAATATAAAATAATGAAGCTTCAAAATTTGAAAGAAAGTGATGCTCTCTACCACTTTTTAGCCCAAGTACTCTTGTACTATTTCCGCTTCCAGAAAATTCTCCTACTTTAATCCAAGGAATATAGTTTTTACCTCTTCCTTCTCCTCTTTTTTGCTTTAGCTTAGTTTTATAGGATGTTACCATTTTAAATGTTTAATAGTTAGTTAAATTATTATCCTTTGTTCTAATCCCTGCATACCATAAAATTAATTAACTCAATCTCGTTTGTCAGTATTTTTTATAAATAGATATTTACAATTAGCTACTAGTTATTAACATTTTAGAGTAATTTTATAACTCTTAAATAATTGATATGCTCTATACCTTTGTATAATTTGGGGAGTTTTTGTAAATTAATGTTGCATACTTTCTTATTATCTCCTTAATTCTCCTTGGTATGAAATGGTATAACATTTTAAATAAAAGAACATTGAAAAGAGCCGATACGTAATATTCAACCCTAGAGGGATGTTTGCCTTAATGATACTTTAATTGTATGTTGGGTATTCTGATTGTCAATCAATAGAACAATTGATTTGAGGTAAACTAAATAAAAATGGGTAATTCCTTTTAATAAGAAATTGCCCATTCTTTTATTTTAAGTTTACTTCGAAATATCTCTAATCAATTAAATTCCAATTCAATATTTTGTCCAAACTTTATTCTCAAACCACGAAATATTTTGTCCAAACTTTATTCTCAAATCTGTCCAAACTTTATTATCTAACTCCAA
>DMBU01000086.1 GCA_003446015.1 Bacteroidales bacterium
AAATGACATGCGGATTTTAGGAGTTATCGGAACTGACTTTGTTTAATAAAATAAACAGTCTCCATACTACAATTACCTAACAATATGTTTTCCATGGTAAATCAATTATTACAACATCAAATACATTTTCCATACCATCATAATTTCTCGCACTTGAATACAAATAAGCTTCAACTCATTGAAAAAACTAAACTACAGGAGGCTGGAATAAGAAGGGTTTCTGATTCGTAAATATAAAAAGAGATTGACTTAAAAGCCAATCTCTTTGTTGAGGTCACGGGCGGATTCGAACCGCCGTACACGGTTTTGCAGACCGCTGCCTAGCCACTCGGCCACGCGACCGATTTATTCGGACAGCAAAAATAGAAAAATTTTCCTGAATACTCAAACAACATTCACTTTTTTAAAAAAGAACGCTAAACTTTAGATTCGAACACATATCTATCTGCTTAAAGTAACACTTACACGCTCCATTTTCCCTCCCATTGGAGGATTCATTTTTGACACTTTTACCGTAGCTTTTTTTATCGTTTTAAAGTTATGGTATAAGGAATCTAAAATTCGACCTGCAATATGTTCCAGTAAATGAGATTTAGTCTGCATTTCCTCTTTTACTATATTATAAGCCACCTGGTAATTTAAAGCATCATGTAAATCGTCCGACTTTGAAGGTATTTGCATATCTGTTTCTATTGAAAGATCAACTAAAAAGCGGTTGCCGACTATCTGCTCCTCTTTAAAATGCCCATGGTAAGCATAAAATTCCATGTTTTCAATCTGGATTAATCCCATTCTGCTTTTAATTTTATATTTGTGATTCAAAGTTAAATCATAAAATTGCAATTGCATATTTTTCAATACATATTATACAGCATTGGATAAAATCCTGTACTTTTGTAAGTTCAAAAAAATATAGACCCAATTTATAATTTGATTTTTTCGTTATGACTGAAAACAAAGAAGTTCCTGCTCGTACAACAGGTGAGGAAGGAAAAAAATCTTTAAACTTTATTGAAAGTATTATTGAAGAAGATTTAAAAAACAACAAAAACAATGGTGTAGTACTTACCCGATTTCCTCCGGAACCAAATGGATATCTACATATTGGACATGCTAAATCAATCTGTTTAAATTTCGGTCTTGCCCAGCGTTATAACGGAAAAACCAATTTACGTTTCGACGATACAAATCCTGAGAAAGAAGAAGTTGAATATGTTGATTCAATCATGGAAGATGTTCGTTGGTTGGGTTTTCAGTGGGAAGGAGAACCTCGTTATGCTTCCGATTATTTTCAGCAATTATACGATTGGGCTGTTAACATAATTAAAAATGGTTATGCATATGTTGATGATCAACCAGCTGAACTGATCAGTCAGCAAAGAGGTACGCCAACACAAGCAGGAATTGAAAGCCCGTATAGAAACCGTTCTGTTGAAGAAAATCTCGATTTATTTATTCGCATGAAAAATGGTGAGTTTAAGGAAGGCGAAAAAGTACTTCGTGCAAAAATTGGAATGACATCTCCAAACATGCACATGCGTGATCCTATAATGTATCGAATCTTAAAACGTGAACATCACAGAACTGGGAATAACTGGTGTATTTACCCCATGTATGATTTTGCACATGGACAATCGGATTATATTGAAGGTATTACCCATTCTGTGTGTACCCTCGAATTTGAAGTACATCGACCATTGTATGAATGGTATTTAGAGAATGTTTATACCGAAGGTGACATTAAACCCCGCCAGATTGAGTTTGCAAGATTGAATCTGAGCTACACCATCATGAGTAAGCGTAAACTTCTTGAACTGGTACAGAAAAACATTGTAAATGGCTGGGACGATCCTCGAATGCCAACCATTTCGGGCCTTCGAAGAAGAGGGTTTACTTCTGCTTCGATTCGTAAATTTGCTGATACCATAGGTGTTGCAAAACGAGATAATGTAATTGATGTGGCAGTTTTGGAACACAGTTTACGGGAAGATCTAAACCAAACCGCAGCTCGTGTGATGGCTGTATTAAATCCATTGAAAATTGTAATTACAAATTATCCTGAAGATAAAGATGAGTGGGTTAAGATCGAAAATAATCCGGAAGATGAAACTATGGGAACACGTGAGATGCCATTTTCACGTGAGATTTATATTGAGCAGGACGATTTTATGGAAGATGCTCCAAAGAAATTCTTTCGATTATCTCCAGGAAATGAAGTCAGGCTAAAAGCTGCATATATCATAAAATGCGAAGAAGTAATTAAAAATACTGATGGAAATATAACAGAACTTCGTTGTACCTATGATCCGGACTCAAGAAGCGGAAGCGGAACAGAAGCCAGTCAGCGAAAAGTTAAAGGAACATTACATTGGGTTTCTGCAAAACATGCCATTGATGTAGAAGTTCGTTTATACGATCGCCTGTTTAATGATGAAGCTCCCGACGGACATAAAGAAAAGGACTACAAAGAATTTATAAATCCTGAATCATTAAAGATTCTTAAAAACTGTAAAGTAGAGCCAAGCTTAAAAGATGCTCAAGCTGAATCAAAATACCAATTCCAGCGCTTAGGCTATTTCTGTGTTGATAAAAAGGATTCTAAACCCGGAAACCTTGTGTTTAACCGAACAGTGCCTTTAAAAGATTCGTGGGGTAAAATGAATAAATAATATCTGTTTATATAAGTATCCGCCCAGCCGATCAAAACGGCTAGGCGGTATAGAATAAAGCTTTCACAAACTAAATATTCTAAATTTCAAATAATCCTTCAACGGAAAGATATCGTTCTCCGGTATCGTAAGCAAAAGTTAAAATTCTTGATCCTTTTGGGATATCAATTAGTTTTTGGCTTATTGCAGCCAGAGATGCCCCTGTTGAGATTCCTATGAAAAGACCTTCCTCTTTTGCTGCTTTTTGTGCAAATAAATAAGCTAGCTCATGATTTACATGGATTGTTCCATCCAATATCTCAGTATTCAGATTTTTGGGTATAAACCCGGCTCCTATTCCCTGAATTTTATGTGGCCCGGGTTGACCGCCATTTATAACAGATGAACTTTCAGGTTCAACGGCATATATTTTCAACTCTTTATGTTTTGATTTTAGAACTTCACCAACACCTGTAATATGACCTCCGGAACCAACTCCTGTAATCATGTAATCGAATCCATCCGGGAAATCATTGATTATTTCCATCGCTGTTGTTTTTCTATGAATATCAGGATTTGCACCATTTTCAAATTGCATTGGTATCCACGAGTTGGGTATTTCTTTTACTAATTCCGAAGCTTTATCAATTGATCCTTTCATACCCTGCTCCTTTGGTGTTAAAACAAATTCTGCACCGTATGCTGCCATAATTTTTCGTCTCTCGATCGACATGGAATCTGGCATAACAAGAATCAATCTATAATTTTTAACCGCAGCAACTATGGCTAGTCCAATTCCGGTATTTCCAGAAGTGGGTTCAATGATAGTACTTCCTTCCTGAAGAAAACCCATATTTTCGGCGTCTTCAACCATGGCTAATGCTATTCTGTCTTTTATACTGGCACCAGGATTGTTTTTTTCAAGTTTAATCCAAACTTCATGATCAGGAAATAACCTTCCTAATTTTAAATGAGTTGTATTTCCAATGGTTTGTAATATGTTTTCTACTTTCATAACTAATTATCTGTTTAATATTTCACTAATTTTTCTATCGCCTCATCCGTTGAACTGACAAAGTTTATTTGATGGTGTTTATTACTTTCGTAGATAAAATCATGTAAGCTTTTACTTTTAAACTTTGAGAAATCACCAACAATTGCAAGTTGAACTCTATAATTTGAACATTTTTGGAATACCTCGCCTGCAATTCCAGTTTTTAAATCAAATAATTCAGGAACTATATTTTTTTCATGAAGAATTATTTTCGATATTCCCTGGTAAACACAATTACCAAATATATCTAAAGCATCCTGAACATTATTTATTTCAACCTTATCAGACTGTATTTCTGCTATATATATTTCATTTATGTTTATTATTTTCGTTTTCATCTGTTTATTTTTTATTTTTCAAAGGTCAGAACTTACCTAACGGCAGTCAGGTGGAACCGCATGATTAAAAT
>DMBU01000092.1 GCA_003446015.1 Bacteroidales bacterium
AAAATCTTCCGACCATGACTGTTTAAAAGCGGCTTTTAATTTTATGTTACTCAGTTGTTGGATCATCATGAGATATCTTTGCTACATATTCAGCATAATTGAATCCTTTGTAAGTTGGACTCTTCTCGTTATGACAAGTTTTACATACAGCTTCGGTAGGATCAATCAATCCAGCTGCTAAACTTTTTTGCTTATCTTTCATCACTGCAGGTGATTTATAATCAGCTCCTGGTCCATGGCATGATTCACAAGAAACGCCTTCTTCAGCTTTAATTGTATACATTAAATCTGCACTAGCCGAATGATAAGTGGAGTGGCAAGCTAAACACTTAGCATCTTTTTGAGGATCTGCAGAATATTTCTTTGCTTCTGCACTGGCTAAGGTCTCAAATGCTTTCGCATGTGGTCCTGCAGCCCATTTATCATATTGAGATCCTTTTGCTGCTTTATTATGGCACATCTTACATTTTGGTGCCCCTATGTAGTCATGATCTTGTGCTTTCGACAAACCAACTACAAAGAAAACAGAACAAATAATTAACAATAGTTTTTTCGAGTTCATATTAACCTTTCTTTTTTAAATTAATAATTTAGTTTTCACATTTAAATTTATTAAATCTTTATGTTAAATCAAAATAACAAGAATGGTGCCGGCAAGCACTATTCATTATTATTTATTTTTTTATTCGGCTTCATGATATCCGGTAATAATACTTTTAAAGTTTCTTAAAGGATGTTGACCAATGGTTATTACATATAAATGAATAATTAAAAATATTAAGATAAAAAATCCTGCCAATGAATGTAAGAACGTAGTTAATCTTATACCACTGAATGAATAGATTTTCTCAATAATCATTCCAGGATACAATAAAGCAATTCCTGTTATTATTACAATAGGCACTAAAATGTACATTGCACCTACATAAGATATTTGCTGTAGTGGATTAAATTTTTCTTCTTCAGATATATGAAATGGTTTTGGATTTCCTTTTAAATAATCAAAAACATAATATTTCCCCTGTTTCATCAATCTGTTAACTAATCCATTTAAACTTATTCTATAATGTTTAATATTATTCTTGATAATATTTGTTATAAAAAAGAAAAAATAGCTGATCATTAAAATGATACCAACCAGGTTATGAATTGATACGGCCGAACTAAACTTCAACAGGGGTGACTCCATATTAGTGTACTGCATACTAAGACCGGTAATTCCTAAAAGGATAATACCCAAAGCATTTATTCCGTGCCATATTCTTAACCAAACAGGATATAGATATAATTTATTATTGCTCATTTTATTTACGTTTAATAATTCTTAATATCACATGTATTATAATTCCAAAGAGTGTACATCCAAAAATGATTAAGCTAATTAAGTTAACATAGTAATTTCTGTTTGCTCCAATAACATAAGCATCGTTGAGTATAAATGAATTGTAAAAATTAAATTCTGATCTGTCTTGTTTTAGCTGATGCTTATACAATTTATCACGTAACAAGGAGTTCTCGGAATGACACTCATTACAATTATGAACAGCTTGTTCTTTCGGAAGGATATGATGAACAGCATCAGAAGTGTCTGTTACTGAAGTGTGACATTCAATACAACGAACACGGGTAAAATGTAATGCCTGATTAGGCAGCCAATCGTGGGTAGAAAGCAATTGAGGATTTTCATGCGATGTGAAAACCTGGTATTTATCTGCATCATTGTGACAATTTAAGCATCTGTTATTATTATATAATACCAGCTCTGCCATATCAGATTTAACTAATTTATTTGAATGTGGGTCATGACATAATTCACAATGGAAGAACTCACCAAAGGCTTCAACATGCACACTCTTTTTAACTTCAGTAGCAATTACTTCAAAATCATGGCAATCCACACAAGTCATTTTTGGTTGAATTTTTAAATCAGCAATATGCGGATAGTTTTCATAATCGCTTGAATGGCAATCTGTACATGAATGACCTTTGTGTTCTCCCTGCAAGTAACTAACAGAATCAATTACAAAATATGGATTCATTAGTTTTCGTTCAGTAAGGTCTTTATATTCATTAAAAAATGAATAATATTTATGCCCATGACATTTTAAACAAACATGATTTGACTCAGGCATTATAGCTTCTTCGTCTTGTGCTTGCAAGATTATAGCCTGCGATACAAATAAAAATAAAAAAAATAAAAAGGGGGACAGTCTGGTTGTCATTATATTGGTAGCTTTTTAAAGTTAATAATAATAAAAATTCAAATTGCTGTATTTCTGGGTAAATATAGTGGAAAGTAAATCAATAAATATTGACATGCAAGACAAACGAGATTGAAATTAATCATGTATAAAACTGATATAAATCAATATTAATTATGATATATTACGTATTTGTATTGATATAAAAATCAAACAATTAGTGAGTTAAAATTTGAAGAATTAAGCGAATTAAAATATATTTACAAAAACAACTATAATTAATTAAACCGATGGTTATCAAGCAATTTATACTAAAAAAGCGAATCTGTTTGTTTATCGCTTTATTCTTTTTCACATTATCTTTCTCATATAGTCAATCAGACGAGGATTGTTTTATGTGCCATGAGGATATGGAATTGAGATCAGAAATAGATGGAAGATACATGTATGTCGACTCAAAGATTCTTAAAAATTCAGTTCATAAATCAGTTTCTTGCGCCTCATGTCATAAAGATGCAGCTGTTGAAGATTTTCCTCATAAGGAAAATTTAGCTGAAGTTAATTGTGGCGATTGTCATGAAAGTGCCGATCAGGATTTTTATAGAGGCATACACGGGCAGGCACTCAAGCTGAACGAACCCTTTGCTCCAACTTGTAAAGAGTGTCATGGTGAACATACCATTTTGCCTCCTTCAAATCCAAAATCATTAACATATAAAATGAATATCCCTGTTTTATGTGGAAAATGCCATAAAGAGGGAGCTCCTGTTGCACGAGCATATAATATTAACGAACATAATATTATTGAAAACTATAGTCAGGGTATTCACGGAAAAGGACTATTTGAAAGTGGCCTGATTGTAACAGCAACATGTAATAATTGTCATGGAAACCATTTAATATTACCTCACACAAGTTTAAATTCAACAACATCTGTAAATAACATTGCCAAAACTTGTATGCAGTGTCATGCAAGAATTGAAGATGTTCATACCAAGGTTATAAAAGGTGAGTTGTGGGAAGAGTCACCCGGCGCAATTCCAGCTTGTACTGCATGCCATCCTCCACATAAAGTTGACCCTAAAAATGTTGCCGCAAATATGTCTGATAACACTTGTTTAAAGTGTCATGGCAGAGACGATGTATATAAAATTGTTGATGGTGAAAGAGTCTCATTAAAGGTTTTGAGGCACGATTTAGATGGATATGAACATAAAAATATAACTTGTGTAAAATGTCATACTGATGTTTCAACGCATTTAGAGAGACCGTGCGAAACAGCCCATAAAGTTAACTGCGATAATTGCCATGCTGAGGTATCCAGTAAGTATTTTGCAAGCGGGCACGGACAGGCTTATTTTAAAAAGGACGAAAATGCTCCTTATTGTACAGATTGTCACGGTAGTCATAAAGTAAAATCAAGATATGACGATACTTCACCAACATATAGAACTGAAATACCCAATTTATGTGGTAAGTGTCACTCTAAGGATAATAAAAAGACTGAAGGAAAAGATTTAAAAGAAGTTAGTGCTTATTCGGATTATTCTTCAAGTGTCCATGGTAAGGGATTAGAGGAGAAGGGATTAACTGTAACCGCGGTTTGTACCGATTGCCATACTACACATTATATGTTAAAAGAATCTGATGAAAATTCATCCGTACATCCATCAAATGTTCCTCAAACTTGTGCTAAATGTCATAAAGGAATATACGATGAATATATTGCTGGCGACCACGATATATCGCATGATGTTGGTGACCGAAAATATCCTACTTGTGCTGTTTGTCACTCTTCACATACAATTTCTGATATAAATGAAGATAAGTTTTTACACGAAATTACCAATCAGTGCGGTAGTTGTCATGAAAAGCTTACAAATTCGTACATGGAAACTTACCATGGTAAGGCATATACCTTAGGTTATGAAGAAGCTGCGAAATGTTCTGATTGCCATGGAGCTCATAAGATTTTAAATGTAAATAATCCTGAGTCTCAAGTGAGCAAAGAAAATATTATGATAACATGTCAGAAATGTCATCCAGATGCTAATGAGCGTTTTACAGGATTTTTAACACATGCTACTCATGATAATCGCGATGAATATCCTGCTTTATATTATGCATTTTGGGGAATGACATTCCTATTAATAGGAGTGTTTGCTTTCTTTGGTATTCATACTTTATTGTGGCTACCCCGATCATTAAAAGAACGCAGACGACGAAAACATCAAGAACCAAAAGGGAAAGCTGTATATATAAGAAGATTTAAAACAAGGCATCGTGTTACGCATATATTTGTAATTCTTAGTTTTATGATCTTAGCTTTAACAGGGATGATGCTAAAATTTGCTAATATGCCATGGGCAAATACATTAGCAGATTTCTTAGGAGGAGTTAAATCGGCCGGAAACTGGCATCGTTTTGCTGCTATTATTACTTTTGGATATTTTGCTTTTCATTTAAGTGCTCTGTTATATACTAAGTTTAAAAGAGGTATAAAAGTAAAGGACTTTATATTTAGCAGTTCATCACTCATGTTTAACAGACAGGATTTAAGGGATTTTGCAGCTACCATTAAATGGTTTGTTGGCAGAGGACCAAAGCCACAATATGGAAGATGGACCTACTGGGAGAAATTTGATTATATGGCTGTTTTTTGGGGGGTTGGTGTTATTGGACTATCAGGATTAATCTTGTGGTTTCCGGAAATCTTCACGAGGTTTATGCCAGGTTGGTTAATTAATGTGGCTCAAATTATTCATAGTGATGAAGCATTGCTGGCAGTTGGATTTATCTTTACAATTCATTTCTTTAATACACATTTTAGGCCTGAAGCATTTCCTATGGACACGGTTATTTTTACCGGACATTTACCGATTGAGGTGTACAAAGAAGATCGTCCAAAAGAATATGAAGAACTATTGAGATCTGGTAAAATTGATGAAGTTAAGGTCGAACTTGATATTTCAAAGACAAGAATGAGATTTATTAAAATATTTGGTTTCATTTTCCTTTCACTGGGAATAATGCTGACCTTATTAATTATTTATTCATTGTTGTTTGGATCGCATTAATTTCCGAAGATAAGAGATATGTCAATCAGGATTTGTTTTATTAACAAATCCTGATTTTTTTATTCAGTTATTCAATGTTTTATGGTAAAACAATTTCTTTTTTATTGAATCAATATGGGATATGGCAGGAGATTACAACTACAACATATAAATCGGGATTACAACTACAACATATAAATCGGGATTACAATGACACCACTTAGGAGAAGCAATCCCTTTTATCAGAATGATGAAAATTAGATTTCAGTACTTACTGCATGAAGGTTTACAAGCCGAAGCGAACTCAGGTGTAGCGTTCAGGATGATTACTTTTTTGAACATTCCTGGTTTATTCTTAAGTATCTTTATGTTGCTTGTTGCAATTTTATTAAGGTGCAGCTTGTACCTTAAAATAAATGTTAAAAAGAAACTTTATATTTTTGAATTGCTTATTCGATTCTTCCAGAAATTCTGTTTATTTGTCTTACAATCGAGTAAAATTAACTAATAAAAAAAGCATCGAAGTCTAAACTCCGATGCTTTTAATTTTATAAAAAAATTTCTTTTAGTTAAATCTAACGGAGATATTAAATCCGATTAATATTCCTTCACCGTCAAATTTGTTGGTATTCATCGTATAATTCTTTTGAGCCATAATGTCTTTGTAATTGCTGGCAAAAATCTGGAAAGCATGAGTGCTGGTTCCAATCTCAATACCTATTGCAGCACCTGGTTGGATATCATCCTGATAGTCGTGAACAGGATTAATATTTATTGGTTGGTGATATTCGAAGATAGCTGCCATGGTACCTGTAAACTTATATCTTCCGCCTAACATAACTCCGGCTTTATCGTTTTGATACTTCACATCAACCGAATTAAAATGAGAATAACTTGGAGCTAACTGTAACGAAAAAGCATCTGTAAATTTTCTTGAAACAATAACTTGTCCAAAATATGAGAAACGATCCATGAATTCATAATTTGTACCGAATACTTCTTCGTCTCTGGCATCATAAGTTATGTTTGCATGAACCGACAATGAAACAGGTATTTTACCCGATCTGGTTTGTTGAAAAACAGCATATTTAGCATTTAAATCACTGAATTTGTTATTTTTTTCAGTTCCAATACCAATAGTTAATTTATCAGTAATACCATATTGTAATCCCATTCTGATATTAGAGGCACCATAAATACCAAAAATATCAGAAAAGCCATTTTCAACACTTCCCATTCTATGATGGATAATAAGCTCAAGTTGTTTTGCATTTGAACCAATTACTGTTTGGCTTTCAATTAAAGTTGATGCTTCCCATGGACCACGAACAGGTTTGTCTTCTTTTTGCTCTGTTTCTTCCTGAGCAAATAGGGTATTGCATGTAAAAGCAATTAATAAAATCAGGGAAGTTTTTAAAATATAATTTTTCATAATATTGTTTTTTTTGTTAAACCTTAATTTATTAGTTGTTTTCAGCGCCATCTTGGATCCATTTCAGAATAAGGGCAAGTTCAGTAGCACTTAATGTATTGTTCCCTTCCGGATGTCCTTCAATAGCTACTTTCTCATAAAGCTTGCTTGATTCTGGAACTGTAGTGTTAATAAAATTTCCATCAATCAAACTATTATATGCGTTTCCAGTTGTAAGAACGGGACTGGTTGATGCATGACATCCTATACATTTATTTTGAAAAATAGGCTCAATTTGTTCCGAAAAGCTCACCGGATCAGTTATCTCAACCTCAATCGGATCGATGTACTTGTATTCACATGAAGTAACACCGATGATGATGAATCCTGCTAATAATATTAAACTTTTTTTCATTTCCTTATTCCTTTTTTTTTATAAATGTAAAGAAGTTGTCTAGAATATCCAAACAACCTCTTTATAAAAATAGTTTACTGTATTTTATTTTAATCCTAAACTGTTTTCAACCAGATCTAACATTTGATCTGTATAATCAACATTGTGGATACCTAAACTCTTATCTTCAAGAATACACATGATGTTATAGAACGCCTGGTACTGTGCACGTGTCATCATTTGAATCATAGGATGAACATCAGCAACAGTATAATTAGAAGTTGCTGTTCCACCATCTCCTAGTATATGAAGAGCTATTAATTCTTCAACAGCAGGGTCTATTCTTGCTTGGAAATCAGCTTGAATACCTTCCAAATCAACTGCAGTACCATGGCAAGCATCACATTGCGCTACATCTGGTTCAAATGAGTGACCAAAACCTGAAGCTGCAGTTGTATCATTTAAGTGACAACTAACACAATCAGTATGACCTGCGCGATCAAATTCAACTCCGGCTGTTGGATAACCTGTAATACCTGCAAAAGTATTTGCTTGTGGACCATGGTGTGGACCGGCATGTGTACTTGTTACCAGAACCATATCTGTTGTAACATCAAATTCAACAAATAAAGAATCAACACCATTATCATAAGTTATAGATCCATTAGTACCTAAGTTAATAATTCCTGCATCTAGTTCAGCTTTATATTCTGTATAAGCATCAGCACTAGCAGTAGCAAGTTTTACTTCAACCATTGTATTAGCAGTATACTTGTCGTACTCAGCACCAGTTCTTCTTGATTGGTGGCAAGTTGCGCAAATATTACCTTTACCATGATCAAAAGTGAGGATTGAGTTAACCATTGCAACAACACCATCTATTTCTCTAATAGGAGCAGAAACATCACCTTCTAAAGTCTGGTGGTCGCTATGGCAAGTACCGCACTCAACAGGAGTTGATACTGCTGCTGCGATTTCTTCACCTGATCTTACAAATTCTACATAAGCGTCATGTGAGTGGCATCTTCCACAAGATGCACTTGTTCCTCGTGCCCATGAAGATCCTGTAGCATGCTTTGTTAATGAAAATTCATCAACAATTGCATCCATAACAGTTGCTGAGTGGCATTCTAAACACGCTAAAGTTCCGTCTACTCCATCAATACCATCAGTTCCATCGGTACCAGCAGGTCCTTCCGGTCCTTCACAAGACATAAGTATTGCAGCGGCAAAGAATGCAAAACTTAATAATTTAATTGTTTTTTTCATAGCTATAATTTAATTTTAAGTGAATTAATAATATAGTGACAAAATAAGAGATAAAGCTCTTTATTTACTATATTTATAGGTTGATTGTTATATGAATAACAAATGATAATAGTCATTCATGCGAACAAAAAACATCATTTTACGTATTGATAAATATCAACCCGATAAAGAGGATATTAATATCTGAAAATATAATTTTAGACATTTTAAATTATGGTAGATAATTGTAGCGTTCCATGCTGTGTTGAATGTGAACACCGCTGGGAAAATTTCAATAACTTGCAAGACGAAGACTTAAAAAAATTATGTGAACACAGGCATGTTGCAGAATTTCAGCCTGGAGAAATCATTTTTAAACAAGGTTCGCCAATTTCCAGTGCTGTATTCTTAACCAAAGGAATGGCTAAGATGTATATCGAAGGTTTTGATAATAAGCGAATGATGATCGGCATAGCAAAGCAAAGTCGGTTAATTGCAGGGCCCGGAACATTTGTGGATAATCGCCATCATTATACGGTTTCTGCCTTAACCGATGTAACTGCGTGTTTTATAAAAATGGATATTCTTAAAGAATTTGTTTATACCAATGGAAAGTTTGCCGAAGGTTGGTTGAAGGATATAAGCATGAAATCCTTACAAACCTTCTATCGATTCTTAAGTCATACTCAAAAAAAGATGCATGGACGATTAGCTGAAACGCTTTTGTACCTGGCCAACGAGGTTCATGAGTCTGATGAGTTTGTGATGCTTCTTTCAAGACAGGAGATTGGAGAACTTTCAGGAATGGCAAAAGAAAGTGTGGTTCGTATACTTAAAGACTTTAACGATGATGGTATTATCAAAGATAAGTGCCCTCATATTAAAATATTAAACAAAGAAAAATTGATGATGATTTCCAATATGGGATAATAATAATTTAATTATATATAACATGAAGAAAATTTTTGCTTTTCTGTATGCTCCCTGGTTTATGGGAGTTTTGTTTATTGTATTTGCTATGTCAATGGCATTTGCAACTTTTTATGAAAACGATTTTGGAGCATTGGCAGCTAAAACCTTAGTTTATAATACGAAGTGGTTTGAGCTAATTATGTTTTTAATGATTGTTAATTTAATAGGTCAGATTTTTAAATTCAAGTTATACAAAAGAAAAAAAATAACCATTATGTTATTTCATCTTGCTTTTATTTTAATAATTATTGGAGCTGGTATTACCAGGTATTTTGGATTTGAAGGTAACGTTCATATTCGGGAAGGTAAAACTCAAAGTATATGTACTTCCGTTGACAAATATTTGAAATTTGATATTTTCGATTTGGAGGGAAATATTCTTTTTTCTGATTCAAAGAAATTAGCAATAACACCAGTAAAAAGTGAAAAATATAAAAAGAGAGTTGAAATTGAAAATGAAAGTTACTTGCTAAAATTTACAGATTTTATACCCAATGCATCTGAACAAATTTTTAATATTGAAAATGGTGAGCCAATCGTTGATATCTCCATTTCCACTGGAATGAACAGCCGACAAAATATCATTTTAAAGAAAGGTGAAGTAAAAAATGTTGGAGGGATGTTGTTTGGGTTTGTAGAAAATGAAGAAGTAGATGTAAGGATTATATATCAAGAGGATTCATTTAAAATACAATCTCCATACTCGCTTAGCGAAATTAACATGATGACTCAGGCATCAAAAAATTATAATGAAAACGAGACTGTTCCATTAGAAAAAATGAAAATTTATAAAGTAAAGGGACTCTCTTTTGTTCCTGAAATAATTTCTTCGAGTGGAATTATAAAAGCAGTTAATGTCAACTACAATACACAACGAACAAATAAAAGTGTTATGGTTTTTGAGTTGGGCTATAACAATAAAATTAGCGAGCTTTATTTGTGGAGTGGCCAGGGATATGATAATAAAGCAGAGTTTGTATACGGGGAAAAGAAATTTGAAGTTAGTTATAATTCTTTAAACATTGAATTGCCCTTTAGTTTAAAACTTGAAGATTTTATCCTCGATAGATATCCCGGATCAAGCAGTCCTTCTTCATATAAAAGTAATGTTATATTGATCGATGAACAAAATGGTATAAATATGCCTTATTCTATTTATATGAATCATATATTAAAATATAAAGGATGGAGATTTTACCAGTCATCTTATGACAGAGATGAGCTGGGTACTATATTATCTGTAAACAGAGATTTTGCAGGAATGATAACGACTTATGCAGGTTATTTTACTTTGTTTTTATTTATTTTACTTTCACTTTTAAATAAAAATTCCAGTTTTAGAACCATTACTAAAAATGCATTTATACCGAACTCGGCAAAGACGATTGTTTTAGTAATCTTCTTATCCCTTTCATCCTTGCTTGTAAATGCACAGAATCTGAATAATAATGTGCAAAATCAAAAATTTGTAGTTGAGAAATCAGTTGCAAATGAGTTTGGGAAAGTATTAGTTCAAAATCAGAATGGAAGGACAGAACCTCTGTATGCATTAAGTAATGATATTTTAAGAAAAATTGCCCGCGAAACAAAAATTGATGGATACTCACCAATGCAGGTTTTTCTGGGAATTTATTTCGATTTTCAGAATTGGCAAAATGTACCATTAATAAAGGTGTCAAATGTAGAAGCTAAAAAGCTCATTGGTATTCGGGGAGATTATGCAGCATTTACTGATATTTTTGATATGCGATCAAATTACTACAAAATACAACGATATGTTAATGACGCTTATGCTAAACCAGATCGGGCAAGAGACAAATTTGACAAAGAAATTATTAAAATTGATGAAAGAGTAAATATTTGTTATATGATTTATACAGGAGAATTCATGAAAATATTTCCTGTTAAAGATCAGTCGTTTAAGTGGCGTGCTCCAAAAGAAGCATATAAATTTAGTACAAATACAAACGACTCGTTGTATTTAAGAAACATAATGAATTTATTTGCTCAAAGTGTTTTGGATGGTCAGTCTTCGGGTAATTATTCGCAGTCAGAAGAATATATAAATTCAATACTTAATTATCAACGGAATTTTGCTCAATATGAATTACCAAGTGCTCAGAAAGTAGATGCGGAGGTCTTTTACTACAAATCAAAAATTTACGAAAAGTTGTTCCCGTTTTATGCAACAATTGGGATCTTATTACTTATTATCTTATTATATGGTATCATAGCACAAAATGAAAAGTTTGGGCTAATAAAAAAGACATTCACAGGTCTCCTGATTCTTGGATTTTTATTTCACACAATTGGCTTGGGTATTCGTTGGTATGTGTCAGGCCATGCACCCATGAGTAATGGTTACGAGTCTATGATTTTTATTTCATGGGTTACCATATTAGCGGGTTTTATTTTTAGTAAACGATCGGCATTTGTTTTAGCAGCAACTTCTGTTCTTGGAGGATTTACATTAATGGTGGCACATCTTAGTTTTATGGACCCACAGATTACAAATCTGGTTCCTGTGCTTCAATCCTATTGGTTAACACTTCATGTTTCTGTTATAACAGGTAGCTATGGTTTCCTTGGTTTAGGTGCAATTATTGGTTTGATTGTTCTTATTCTATACTCACTTTCTTCACCTAAAAATAAAGCAAACATTATTTCAACCATTGAAGAGCTAACTGTAATTAATTATAAATCTTTAACTATAGGTTTATATTTATTAACCATAGGAACATTTCTAGGAGCAATATGGGCTAATGAATCCTGGGGAAGATACTGGGGTTGGGATCCAAAAGAAACATGGTCGCTCATAACGGTTATTGTTTATAGCTTTGTAATTCACTCACGTATGATAAAAGGATTAAAAGGATTATTCTCATTTAATTTAATGGCATTGTTTGGATTCTCATCAGTATTAATGACTTATTTTGGAGTGAATTATTACCTTTCAGGATTGCATTCATATGCAGGTGGAGATCCGGTTCCAATTCCGAAATTTGTATATGTAAGTATTGTATTATTGTTGTCGCTTTCAATTTTAGCATATCGAAAATACAATAAATTAGGGTATAAATAAAAAGCTTTTACGCCACTTCATTATGAAGTGGCGTTGTTTTTGAAATTGTAAGCTTGTAATTTTATATTTATTACGTGGATGATACACCCTTAATCTCAACCTAAATCATGAAGAGCTTATCCAAGTTGCTATTTAAAATTATCCTTGGTCTGTTTATATTGCTAACAATTCCAAATTATTATTCCGTAATTTATAAGTTTAACAAGGGTCATAAATTTGAAGGAGAGCAATTTTATAATCCCTATGCTAATATTAATGGCACATGGATTAAGGCTAATTTGCACGCTCATGCTCGTGCATACGCTGGTGCATCAAAAGGTGAAAATACCGCCAAGGAAATGCTTCATAAATATGATTCCTTAAAATATTACCTAGCCTGTATTTCTAATTACAATTTTGTTCAGGATAGTATACCTGGTCATAACTATTTACCTGTTTATGAACATGGTTTTAATTGGTTATGGGTACATCAGAATGTGATAAATGAAACACAAGCCAGGCCTTTTGACTTTCCATTTCTTCAACTTCGAAGCAATAAACAATTTATGATTAATCGATTAAAATCAAAGGATAATTTAATTTCTTTAAATCATCCAAATCATAAAAGAGCATATAAAAATTCAGATTTGAAATATTTAAACAATTATGATTTAATTGAGGGTATTAGCGAGTTTGCAAAATCGATTAAGCAATGGGATAGTGTCTTAAGTCATGGTCATGCTGTATGGATTGTTGGAAATGATGACTCTCATGATTTATCGGATTATCATGTTGGCATTTGCTGGAACATGATCCATGTTGATACAATTAATAATGAATCAATTTTACAAAGTTTGCAAAAAGGAGCTTCCTATGCAACAAAAGGTTGGCTGGGACAAGAGATGAATAGGGTGAAAGCCGTAAAAGTTGAAGATGGATTTTTTAAACTGAAATTGAGAAACAAAGCAGATTCAATAACTTTAATAAGTGACAATGGGGTTATTGTAGCAATGGCATCTAAGGTTGATACACTATCGTATAAAATAAAAACTGAGAACACATATTTAAGAACGGAAATATTTGAGACAGAACCATGGAATGGTTATACTAAAATGTATTTAAATCCGGTAATTAGGACAAATAGCGAAAAGTTAATACAGCATAATAATACAAACGAAATCAGTTATTTTTTATCAGGGCTATACTGGTCAGTTTTGTTTTTACTGCATGCTGTTATAATTTTACTTATTTTTAAATGGTAACTCAGAAACAAAACACACACTCACAAACTTATTTGTTAATATTTAAATTTGAACCTGAATTTTCTATTCACGAAAAGTTAATGCTATTTTAAATATCACCGTGTTGAAATAGCTTATCAGGAAATCTTGACTTCAAATAGAATTTTCTTAAAAAACATCCTTAAGTCTTTTTTTGGAGATAAAACATTATTCAATCGAATTTTGTTTTACTAGTGTTGAGATATTAAAGAAATAGATTACACATAAATATTTTAATAAAAAATCAAAATAGTGTACTATTATCTTATTTATATGTATACATATCTTAAAAAATATGTTAAATTTACCATGACTTTTATCATGTTTTTAAATAAATTGAACTATGGCTTTTGACATTAATATTATTAAAAATAATTATAAACTTCTTGAAGAGAGAGTTAAAGAAACTAAAAAAATATTAAACAGACCACTAACTGTTTCAGAAAAGATATTGTATGCCCACTCATATAAGTCTGTTGATAAAGAGTTTGTTAGAGGCAAGGATTATGTTGATTTTATGCCTGATCGGATAGCCATGCAAGATGCAACTGCTCAAATGGCTTTGTTACAGTTTATGAATTCTGGCAAGAACACAACAGCTGTGCCTACAACTGTTCATTGCGATCATCTAATTCAAGCGTATCAGGGTGGTAAAAGTGATTTGTCAGATGCTTTAATTACAAATAAAGAAGTGTATGATTTTTTACAGTCTGTCTCAAATAAGTTTGGGATAGGATTTTGGAAACCTGGAGCTGGTATTATTCATCAGGTTGTATTAGAAAATTATGCTTTCCCCGGTGGAATGATGATTGGGACTGATTCACACACGGTAAACGCTGGTGGGCTTGGTATGATAGCAATTGGTGTTGGCGGAGCCGATGCCGTTGATGTTATGGCAGGGATGCCCTGGGAATTAAAAATGCCTAAATTAATTGGTGTAAAATTAACAGGTAAACTAAATGGATGGGCTGCAGCTAAAGATGTTATTTTAAAGGTTGCCGGATTACTAACGGTTAAAGGAGGTACAGGATTTATTATTGAATATTTTGGGGAGGGTGCCAAAACTATTTCTGCTACGGGTAAAGGAACAATTTGTAATATGGGGGCAGAAGTAGGGGCTACAACTTCAACTTTTGGATATGATGAGTCAATGGAAAGATATTTACGCGCAACAGGCCGTGCCGAGGTGGCAGATCTTGCCAATGGAATTAAAGATCAATTAACTGCTGATCCTGAAGTTTATAACTCTCCTGAAAAATATTTTGATCAGCTTATTGAAATCAACCTCGATATCTTAGAGCCACATCTTAATGGTCCGTTTACACCGGATTTGGCTACCCCAATTTCTAAAATGGCAGCGCTTGCAAAAGAAAAAGGCTGGCCAACAAAAATTGAGGTTGGTTTAATTGGTTCGTGTACAAATTCATCTTATGAAGATATTTCGCGTGCTGCTTCAATCGCAAAACAAGCAGTGGATAAAAAATTGAAAACAAAATCAAAATTTACGATTACGCCTGGTTCTGAACAGGTTAGATTTACAATTGAGCGTGATGGTTTTATAGATATATTCAACAAAATAGGTGCAAGTGTATTCGCTAATGCTTGTGGTCCTTGTATTGGCCAATGGAAACGCGAAGGTTCAGAAAAAGAAGAAAAAAATACAATTGTGCACTCATTTAACCGTAATTTCTCAAAAAGAGCCGATGGTAATCCTAATACACATGCTTTTGTTGCTTCACCTGAGTTGGTTACGGCACTTGCAATTGCTGGAAATTTGACTTTTAATCCAATTACTGATAAACTGATCAATGAAGAGGGCATAGAGGTAGTGCTTGAAGTTCCAACAGGTGAAGAATTGCCTCAAAAAGGTTTTGACGTTAAAGATGCAGGATATCAGGCACCTGCTTCAGATCCTTCATCTGTACATATTGTTGTCGATCCAGATTCAAAAAGATTACAACTACTTGATGCATTTCCTGCCTGGGATCATAAAAATATTGAAGGAGCAAGATTACTTATAAAAGCGGAAGGTAAATGTACTACAGACCATATTTCAATGGCCGGTCCATGGTTACGTTTCAGAGGTCATTTAGACAATATTTCCAATAACATGTTAATTGGTGCTATTAATTCATTTAATGGAAAAACAAATTCAGTTAAAAATTTACTTGATGGCAAATATGATGAAGTACCTAAAGTACAAAGAGCCTATAAAGAGGCTAATATTCCTACAATTGTTGTTGGAGATCACAATTATGGAGAGGGCTCATCGCGCGAACATGCAGCTATGGAACCACGACATTTGGGAGTTAGAGCAATTATTGTAAAATCATTTGCCAGGATTCATGAAACGAATTTAAAGAAACAGGGTATGTTGGCACTTACTTTTGTAGATGAATCAGATTACAGTAAAATACTTGAAGACGATACATTTAATTTTATTGATTTAAAGGATTTTACTAAAGAAAAGCCTTTAGTGCTTGAACTTATTCACCAAAATGGTACGAAAGAAACAATAAAATTGAATCACACCTATAATGAACAACAAATTGACTGGTTCAAGGCAGGTTCTGCATTAAATTTAATCAAACAAAAAAATTAATATATATATAGCCTTATATTAAAATGGAAAAAATCAAAGTAAAAAATCCTGTAGTTGAAATGGATGGTGATGAAATGACCCGAGTAATTTGGTCATTTATAAAAGAGAAACTTATTATTCCATACCTTGATCTTGAGATTAAGTATTTTGATCTGAGTATGGAGAATCGTGATAAGACAGATGATCAGGTTACGGTTGATGCAGCCCATGCAATTCAAAAATATGGAGTAGGTGTAAAATGTGCAACGATAACACCCGATGAATTAAGGCTTGAAGAATTTGGATTGAAATCAATGTGGAAATCTCCAAATGGAACTATTCGTAATATTCTGGGAGGAACAGTTTTTCGTGAACCTATCATGATTAATAATATTCCCCGTTTGGTTCCTGGCTGGAAAAAACCAATTTGCATTGGACGTCATGCTTTTGGAGACCAATATCGTGCAACGGATTTTTTGACCAGGGGTAAAGGTAAACTTACCATAACGTTCACCCCGGAGGATGGAGGTAAACCTCAGTCTTACGATGTTTATGATTATCAGGGAGACGGAGTTGCTTTGGCTATGTATAATACAGACGAGTCAATCATAGGATTTGCTCGTGCATGTATGAATCAGGCTTTAGTGAAAGGATGGCCGCTTTATTTATCTACAAAAAATACGATTCTAAAAAAATACGATGGTCGGTTTAAGGATATTTTTCAAGAAGTCTTTGAAAGAGAGTTTCAGGCAAAATTCAAAAAATCAGGAATCACTTATGAGCATCGATTAATTGATGACATGGTTGCTGCAGCAATGAAATGGGAAGGAGGTTTTGTGTGGGCTTGTAAAAACTATGATGGTGACGTTCAGTCTGATACCATTGCTCAAGGATTTGGATCTTTAGGTTTAATGACATCAACATTAATTACACCAGACGGAAAAACGATGGAAGCAGAAGCTGCGCATGGAACTGTTACGAGACATTATCGTCAACATCAAAAAGGACTGTCTACTTCAACAAACCCAATAGCTTCTATTTTTGCATGGACGCGTGGATTGGCATTCAGAGGTAAACTAGATGAAAATCAGGCACTAATTAAATTTGCAAATACACTTGAAGATGTTTGTATTAAAACAGTAGAAAGTGGTAAGATGACAAAGGATCTTGCATTGATTGTTTATGGTTCTGATTTAAATCATTCACATTATTTGGCAACACAAGATTTTCTTAATGCTTTAGATGAAAATCTTAAGAGCTATTATAGCTAAAAGAATTAGAAAGTTTTAAGCGTAATTTATAGAAATAGAAAATATTACACATAAAAAATATTTAACTAGAAATGGAAAATAAAGGTAATAGTATTGGTGATTTTAATGATTACGAAGATTTAATTAATCACTTATCTGAATCTATCAAAGAAACTTCGTACCTGGACAACGAATTATTTAAAAAGTACAATGTAAAAAGGGGATTAAGAAATGAAGACCATAGTGGTGTTTTGGTTGGACTAACTAATATAGGTGATGTAGAAGGGTATAAAAAACAAGAAAATGGATCCGTAATACCTCTTGATGGTAGATTATTTTATAGAGGAATTGAGATTAAGGATTTAGTAGAAGGTATTCAAAAAGAAGACAGGCATGGTTTTGAAGAAACTGTTTATTTGTTATTATCAGGGAAACTTCCTCAAAAAGAACATTTAAAAGAATTTACTCAGTTGCTTGCCAGTAAAAGATCTCTTGATTCGAATCTGAAAATGAGTATCATGGAATTAAGAGGTAAAGATGTAATGAATATTCTTGCCCGGACTGTAATGGTTATGTATGCCAATGACTGCTGTGGAGACGATATTTCAGAAAAAAACTTAATAAAACAATCTCTAAATTTAATTGCTAAGTTTCCAACAATTATATCTTATGCTTATCATAGTATTCAGCATTATTACAACGACGAAACCTTATCCATTCGACATCCAAACCCTGAACTTTCTTTAGCCGAAAACTTTTTAAGCATGTTAAAAGGAGACGGGAGATATTCTGCTCTTGATGCACAGGTGCTCGATTTAGCACTTATGCTTCATGCTGAGCATGGTGGAGGTAATAATTCAACATTTACAGTAAGAGTTACAAGTTCATCAGGTACAGATACATATTCTGCTATTACAGCAGCTATTGGCTCTTTAAAAGGGCCACTGCATGGAGGGGCAAACTTAAGGGTTCGCGAAATGTTCGATCATTTAAAAGAAACAATTAAGAATTGGAAAGACGATAAGGAAATTGCTGGCTATTTATTGAAAATGCTTAATAAGGAAGCATATAATCGAACAGGAAAAATTTATGGAATAGGACATGCTGTATATACGAAAAGTGACCCTCGTGTAGTTCTTTTAAAGAAAATGGCTCGTGCGCTTGCTGAAGAAAAAAACAGGTTAGATGAGTATGATTTTTTAGCAAAAATAGAGAGAAATGCTATAGAAACATTCATGTCGTATAAAGGAAGCGAAGTTGGAAAAGTTGTCTGTGCAAATGTCGATTTTTATTCAGGATTTGTTTATGATTTGATCGGGCTTCCAGTAGAAATATATACACCATTGTTTGCAATGGCAAGAATTGCAGGTTGGTGTGCTCACCGAATTGAAGAATTGAATTTTGATAAGAAAAGAATTATAAGACCAGCATATAAGAATGTAGTAACAAGAACTAATTTTGTGAAGTTAGAAGATAGAGGGTAAAAATATTCTTATTGTTAATTATTG
Organism: Bacteroidales bacterium; assembly: GCA_003446015.1. Lineage (GTDB taxonomy): Bacteria > Bacteroidota > Bacteroidia > Bacteroidales > UBA12077 > UBA12077. The sequence continues at coordinate 18,963 of DMBU01000092.1, forward strand.
AAATCTAAACCATAGAAATAGGATACTTTATAAGATAATTCTAAGTTTTAAGAATTTAAATAGCAATTCATAAAAAAATCGGGTTTTAGTTGAGAAAACGTAGACCGATTTTTTATGAGTTGCTATTTTTGTATATGCACTGAATCTTTATTCTGGATTCAAATTTAATTTGAGCAATTTCTAAACAAATTTTCTTCAAATAGGCAAAATAAGTTGTAAAACATATTTTGTTTTTTTAACTTGTAAGTTTCAGTAAATCAAAACTTAGGATGCTTAAATTTATTTAGAATTGATTTATTTTAGTGTTATTAAAATAACAGTGTTATAAAAATAACAAAAACTACATATCTTTGCAGAAAGAAAACCAAACAACAAATTTTATTGGGTAAATTTATTTAAAACAATATTTAATTTAAAACAATATTTGAGATGACAAAAATCAAAACATTAGCTGATTTAGAAAGAATTAAGAATGAGCTTCGTTCTGAGCTGGACCTGGAAAGCGGATTACTTAATTCTGAAAATGCAGTGAAAATTAAAGTTGGAATGGGGACCAGCGGTATTGCATCAGGTGCAAAAGATGTTATGGATTTTTTAATTGAAGCTCTTGAGAAAAGAAATATCGAAGCCATCGTTTCTCAAACAGGCGATATGGGATATAGTTACGCCGAACCTACAATCGAAGTCCAAAAACCAGGGAAAGATCCTGTTGTTTTTGGCGATGTTGATATTAAAAAAGCTGATCTTATTATAGAAAAATATATAAAGCTTGGTGAAGAACTGCAAGGTGTAATCCCTGTAAATTATCAAACTATTGATAACTAATTTAGGAGGATTTAAAATGTCACAGCATAAACAAATACGAATAGCATTAAACAATTGCGGAGTAATTGATCCTGAAAATATAAAGGAATATATTGCAAGAGATGGTTATGTAGCTTTAGGAAAATGTCTTACTGAAATGAAACCTCAAGACGTAATTAATGAAATTAAAGAATCAGGATTAAGAGGTCGTGGAGGAGGAGGGTTTCCTACCGGATTAAAATGGGAAATTGCATCCAAGAATCATGCTGATCAAAAATATGTGGTTTGTAATGCCGATGAAGGGGATCCAGGTGCTTTTATGGATCGTTCTATCCTGGAAGGTGACCCACATGCAGTTCTTGAAGCAATGGCAATATGTGGTTATTCAATGGGAGCTACAAAAGGGCTAGTTTATATCAGGGCAGAATATCCATTGGCAATTAAACGCTTAAAAGTAGCCATCGAACAAGCTCGTGAATATGGCCTATTAGGAAAAAAATTGTTCGAAACTGATTTTGACTTTGATATTGAGTTACGTTATGGTGCCGGAGCTTTTGTTTGTGGTGAAGAAACTTCTTTAATTCACTCCATGGAAGGTTTACGTGGAGAACCAACCATAAAACCACCTTACCCTGCAGAAAAAGGTTATTTGGGAAAACCAACAAACGTAAATAATGTTGAAACATATGCAAATATTCCAATTATTCTTAGAAAAGGAGCAAGCTGGTTTAATAAAATAGGCACTGAAAAATCAAAAGGAACAAAAGTATTTGCATTAGCTGGAAAAGTTAAAAATGTTGGACTTGTTGAAGTTCCTATGGGAACAACATTACGTGAAGTAATTTATGAAATTGGTGGGGGAATAGAAAATGATAAAAAGTTTAAAGCTGTTCAAACAGGAGGCCCATCAGGGGGTTGCTTAACCGAAAAACATTTGGATACACCTATTGATTTTGACAATCTATTAGCGGCAGGTTCCATGATGGGATCAGGAGGAATGATTGTAATGGACGAAGATAACTGTATGGTTTCGGTTGCTAAATTCTATTTAGACTTTACGGTTGAGGAATCATGCGGAAAATGTTCTCCCTGTCGAATTGGTAACAAACGTTTGTACGAATTATTGGATAGGATTACCCAGGGAAAAGGAGAATTAAGTGATTTACAACGATTACGTAATATGAGTCTTGTAATAAAAGATACCTCACTTTGTGGGTTAGGTCAAACATCTCCAAATCCTGTTTTATCTACATTGGATAATTTCTATGATGAATATTTAGCACACGTTACAGATAAAAAATGCCCATCAGGCGAATGTAAGGATTTAATGACCTACTTCGTGATTGAAGAAAATTGTGTTGGTTGTACAGCATGCGCAAGAGTTTGCCCGGTTGGAGCAATAACGGGTGAGAAAAAAGAGGTACATTATATCAATCCTGAGATTTGCATTAAGTGTGGTGCCTGCGAAGAGAGATGTAAGTTTGATGCAATCATTGTAAAATAATAAATTTTGAAACGATGAATAAAGTAAAATTAACAATAGACGACAAGCAAATAGAGGTTGAGAAAGGGACTACCATCTATAAAGCTGCCAAACAACTTGAAATTGAAATCCCTGTACTTTGCTATATGAACCTGGAAGGGTTGAATATTGAAAACAAACCCGGAGGATGCCGTATTTGTGTTGTTGAAGTTGAAGGTCGAAATAATCTTGCACCTTCATGTTCAACTGAAGTATGGGACGGAATGGTTGTTCATACACATACAATGAGAGTTATTAATGCTCGAAGAACTGTGATGGAATTTATCCTTTCTGATCATCCAAAAGATTGTTTAACCTGTGCAAAATCAGGAAACTGCGATTTGCAAAATATGGCAGTTAAACTTGGAATCAGAGAAATTCCTGGTCAGGAATACGCCGAGATGTCTAAGTATAAAACTGATTTTTCACCATCTATCATTCGCGAATTAGATAAATGTATTATGTGTCGTCGTTGTGAGATGATGTGTAATGATTTCCAAACTGTAGGAGCTCTTTCTGCTTTTCATCGTGGATTTCAAGCTGCAGTTGGTCCTGCTTTCGAAATGGATATTGAGGATTCGCCATGTACATATTGCGGTCAGTGTGTAGCTGTTTGTCCAACCGGAGCTTTAACAGAAAAAGATCATACCAGAGATGTAATTAATGCACTTTCTGATCCTACTAAAAAAGTAATTGTACAAACAGCTCCTGCTGTTCGTGCTGCCTTGGGAGAAGAATTTGGAATGGAACCCGGAACCTTAGTAACTGGTAAAATGGTATCGGCGTTACGTCGTTTAGGTTTTGATTATGTTTTTGATACAGATTTTGCTGCCGACCTTACCATTATGGAGGAAGGTACAGAACTTCTGGATCGATTAACAAAATTCTTAGCAGGTGATAAAAAAGTTAAACTCCCTATTTTAACATCCTGTTGTCCGGCATGGGTAAGTTTCTTTGAACATAACTTCCCTGAGATGAAGGATATTCCATCAACAGCCCGGTCTCCACAGCAAATGTTTGGGGCCATTGCAAAAACATATTTTGCCGATAAAATTAGTACTAAACGTGAGGATTTGGTAGTAGTTTCGATCATGCCTTGTTTAGCTAAAAAATATGAAGCTCAGCGTGACGAATTTAAGGTAAATGGAAATCCTGATGTTGACTTTTCAATTTCAACACGTGAATTAGCTCATTTAATTAAAGAAGCCAATCTTGATTTAAATAAATTACCCGACGAAGATTTTGATAAGCCACTAGGTGAATCTTCAGGAGCTGCTGTAATTTTTGGTACTACAGGTGGTGTAATAGAAGCAGCTGTTCGTACTGCATACGAGTTACACACGGGTATAAAACTGGATAAATTAGATTTTGAACAATTACGTGGCTTTGAAGCTATTCGTAAAGCAACTGTTGATTTTGATGGTACTCCAATCAATATAGGAATTGCTCATGGTTTAGGAAATGCACGTAAATTACTTGAAGAGATTAAAGCCGGAAAATCAGAATTCCATGCAATTGAAATTATGTCCTGTCCGGGAGGTTGTATTGGTGGTGGTGGTCAACCAACACACCATGGTGATTCAAGCATTTTAAAGGCTCGTGCAAAAGCAATTTATGCTGAAGATGCCGGTAAACCAATTCGTAAATCTCATGAAAATCCTTATATCATTAAGTTATATGAAGAATTCTTAGGAAAACCAATGAGTGAAAAAGCGCATCATTTATTACATACTTGCTATTTCGATAAGAGTAGAAAAATTGAAATAGATTAGTATTAATTAAAATTGGAGGATAGATCAATGTCAAATATAAAAGTTAAAGTAAAAGAAAAAGACTTAAATACAATCAAAGAAATTTGTAAGTCTTTCGATAATAAACCGGGTGAGCTAATTAATGTTTTGCATAAAACACAAGAAAGTTTTGGATACCTGCCCGCTGAAGTACAAGAGGTTGTTGCTCAGGAATTAAGTGTTCCCGTTGCAAAGGTATATGGAGTAGTAACCTTTTACTCTTTCTTTACCATGCTGCCCAAAGGAAAACATCCCATATCAATATGTACTGGTACAGCCTGTTATGTTCGTGGTGCCGAAAATGTATTACAAGAATTTAAGCGCCAGTTAAATATTGAGGTTGGGCAAACTACCGATGATGGTAAATTCTCGTTAAGTTGCTTACGTTGTGTTGGTGCTTGTGGGTTAGCTCCTGTTGTTCAGGTTGGTGATAAAACCTATGGCAGAGTTTCGCCCGAAGGAGTAAAAGAAATTTTAGCGGAATATAGTGAAAAATAGAATTGAATTTGACTGTCGAAGACAGTAATCAGTACAATTAAAAATAGGATTCAGGATAAAATTAAATTTTTCTTCAATTAAAGTTTTTGGGTTACTTAATAATTATTATAAAAATAAATTTTATCCGATTATTAAAGCATCTCTCTCGATAATTATCGGGATGAGGTGTTTTTTTATTTTTGAGTTTCTTACATTACAAATTTTAAAAAAATACTTTTCAGGATTTGAATTATTTTTTCTACATTTAATTCCTTTTCACTCTTTCTTGTTAACCTAATTTACGAACTATGGCTTTAAAACTGAAATTGCGCTCCAAATTATTACTCTCTGTTCTTGGAACTGTTATTCTTATTTATCTTGTGTCATTTGCATTTATCTCGATTAAAGTAAAAAGGATTGCTTATAATGATGCTACTAATTATATCGATGCATATATTAGTGAGAACGCAAATATTACAATGGGAGGACTAAATACTGATATGATTACTGTTAGAACATTAGCACAGTCATTTTCAAATTACAATGTTTTGCCCGCTGAGAAAAGAACTGAAATAGTAAAAGCTTTATATAAGGGTGTATTTGAAGAAAATCCCCAGTTTTACGCTTTATGGGATAGTTGGGAGTTAAAGTATATTGATCCAAACTGGAAGCTGAATTACGGTCGGTATGTTGAGAATTACTGGCGCAATGGAAGTGAAATTATAAATGAAAGTGAATTAAGAAATCTCGATGGTGATTCGGGTGATTATGAGAGGATTAAAAAAGAAGCTAGAGAAAGTGTTGAGGAACCTTATTTCTATTCATTTACAGGTAATAAAGAGGATGAGATTTTAATGACCAGTTTTATATCTCCAATTTTAAGAAATAAAGAATATGTTGGTATTGTTGGGATAGATATCTCGTTAGAACATTTCCAAAGTAAAATTGAGAATTTAGAACCTTATAAAAATAGTTATGCATTTTTAGTATCGAACAAAGGAATTATTATTGCTCATCCAAATAAAGAGTTTATTAATAAATCGATATCAGAAATTTATGATGATAAGGACCTTTTGAAAGAAACTGGCGATAAAATTCGCCAAGGACTATCATTTAATTATATTGGGAACCATCATTTATTAAATACTCCATCCTATTTTTCGTTTGCTCCAATAAAAATTGGAGTGACAGATACACCATGGTCCTTAGGTATTGCAGTGCCTGTTGATGTGTTATTACAAAAGGCTAACCAAAACATAAAGGATGTGTTGATAATTGCTGTAGTTGGAATATTTTTATTAGTTACCATTTTATGGTTTATTGCACATAATATTACACAACCAATTCTAAAAGTTGCAAAATATGCAAAATATTGTAGCAATGGTGATTTTAGTAAATCGTTACATATTAACAGGAAAGACGAGATTGGTGAGTTGGCGGAAATGCTTACAAAAACCACAGCTTCTTTTGAAGAAATAACTGAACTTGCTAAAAAGATAACCGAAGGTGATTTGACTGCAGATATGGAAAAATCACTAAACAGCAGAGATGGAGATTTGATCCAATCTCTTCAGTCGATGATCCAGAAACTAAGATCAATAATAAATGAAATTTCATTAAGTACAAATGATTTATCAAATACAGCAAATTCACTTAGTAATAATTCACATAGAATAATGCAAAGTGGTAACGAGCAGGATTTCTTTACTTCAGAAGTAAACAAATCAATGAGGGAAATTGATAATTTATCAAACAGGGCAGTTCAACATGTTCAGGATGGAGTGTCAAAAGTGAGCAAAACTGTTGATTCGTTAAAAGGAATTATTGAGAAAACCAGAATTATAGAAGATATATACCGGAAAACAAATTTTATTGCAATAAATGCTGCTGTTGAAGCTGCACGAGCTGGTGAATATGGTAAGGGATTTTCGGTGGTTGCAAAAGAAGTTCAAAAATTAGCCGAGCAAAGTAAAATAGCTGCAGGGGATATTGATGGTATTTCAAATGAAAGCATTGTCATTGCCGAAGAATCTTTAAGTGTACTTAAGTCAATTGTCGAAGATATACAGCAAACATCGGTTCAAATTAAGCAAATAATAAATGCGAGTATGAATGGTGAACGAAATGGTTCTCCTGACTTAGTAAGGCTAAAAGAAATTACTGATGAAAATATGTATATATCGAAAGAAATTGCTGCAAATGCAACGTCACTTTCATTAAATGCAGAAAATTTAAAAGGATCAATTAATTATTTCAGAACTAATTAATCAAAGTATTTGAGTGGCTAATGTAATTATAATGAAGAAAGTAATTTTCTTTTATATTGTGTAAGCATATTCCTTAAATTTTTTAAAATAATAGGATGAAAGATATTCATAAGATCATTAAAAAATATAAACTTCTGCCTCATCCGGAAGGTGGATATTTTAAGGAAATTTACCGTTCAGAGCAAACAGTAAATTCTAAATTGGCTGGTGAGGAAAGAAATGCAGTTACACACATTTATTTTCTTCTAGCAAACGGTCAGGTTAGCCGTTTTCATTGAGTTTTGCACGATGAGATTTGGAATTTTTACGAAGGCTCACCGTTAAAAATCATTGAGTTTGATGGACAAAAACCAGAAGAAAAAGTCATTGGAAGCGAAAACGGAGATTATTTTACGGTTGTTAAAGGAGGAATTTTTCAGGCGGCAGAATCAATGTGTGAATATAGTTTAGTAGGTTGTTCTGTAGCTCCCGGTTTCGACTTTAATGATTTCTCGTTTTTATCTGATGATAAAAATTTGGTTAAAAAATTTAATAATCACTCCGGTAATTATAATTATCTACTATAAAATTGTTAAGTTTATAATAATATGTTCAATTTGCTTTTTTAACACCTTTTGAAAATTCATGAAACATCCAATAGCAATACTTACATTCATACTGCTTAGTATAAGTTTGTTCTCTCAGAATTCTATTGAAAACATCAATAAAATTAATCATATTAAGAAAGATTTTGATTTTGATTATTTCAACGAAGTATGGTTGAAGTCTGCTGATGTGAACAATAATGATGCTTATGGTTTTGCAAGAAGAGCTTCAGAAAAAATTGAGAAAGGTTTTTATAAAGAAGCATATAGAGATATTGAAAAAGCTCTTGAAATAGATTCCACGATTGCATTAGCGTATATGGTTAAAGGAATGTATCATTTAAATACAGGATCAGATTATTTCGCAAAAAAGTATTTTTTAAAAGCCGCAACACTTGATAGTTTGAATCCTATGATATTTTACTATTTAGGCTATACAGCAGTTTTGGAGCTTAATTTTCCAGCAGCCAGAAATTATTTTTTGAAGTCGATGAGAATTGATGAAAATTTCTATATGGGGAATTTTGGTATTGGGAATTCTTACATGTCTGAAGGGAATTATCACAGGGCAAAGAAATTTTACAAAAAAGCTATCTCCATGAATTCAGGGTTCTTCCTTGGATATTATAATCTTGGAGTTATTCAGTTTGAATTAAATAAAATGCCACAAGCATTAAAGTATTTTAATAAAACGTTGGAGATTAATCCTCAGTTTTCACAAGCTTATTTTATGATTGGCTTGGTTAATATATATAACAATAATACTAACAAAAGCTTTGAATTTTGGAGTAAAGCAATAGAAGTTGATCCAGATAATCCATATTATTTTATTTCACGAGGTATACTTAATATAATCGAGAAAAATTACGGCGAAGCATATTCCGATATTATTCAGGCTTTAATCCTTAATAAAACAAACCGGTATTTATTTTCGGATTATGCTGACGATCAATTCGAAGAAAAAAGGCAAAAGAACATCGATCAGTTCATTCTTTTTCATTTGAATGAAAATAGCTTGAATGACACAATTACAAGCTTACTTAAAAAATATTTGTGTTTATCTTTTGGCAATGAATATGGGAAAGCAGAAGAAGCTTTAAAAGAAGCATATAAAATAGATGAAAGAAGTTCTCTTATTAATTTTTTTAAAGCTAATTTGAGTGAACAATTACGTTATAATTTACAAGCTTTTGAATGTTATAACAAAGCCTTAGAATTAAAACCTGTGATTTATGCTGCTTACTTACGAAGAGGTATTTTATTTTATAATGAACAAAATTATAATAAAGCAATAGCTGATTTTACAAGTTTTATAGCCAACAACGATTCTGCTATAATTGCATTTCGTTTTCGGGGAAATTCTTACATGAAGAAAGGCGAAATAGAAAATGCAATAAAAGATTATCAAAATTATTTAAGTAGAGACTCTTCAAATTTCGATGTATTATTTAATAAAGCAGTTTGTCATCAATCATTAAACGAATGCGAGAAAGCGGTAAAGTTTTATACGAGTGCTTTAAATATTAAACCTAAGGATAATGAAACGTACTATTTAAGATCAGAATGTAAATATGTTTTAAGCGATACCTTGGGGGCAATAAATGATTTATCTAATATTGATGAAAACTATTTTAGAACTTTTCCCAAAGCGCATTATTTACGCGCAATTTTAAAAACCCAATTAAAGGAATATGATCAGGCTATATCAGATTTTTCTATCTTTTTAGATAGTGATCCCAAAAATATAGAGGCTCTTGAAAAAAGAGGGAAGGTATTTTATAATATAGGCAAATTTGAGAACGCATTACAGGATTACTCCAACTTAATTAAAATAAATCCTGAATTGCCGGCTGCATATTATATAAGAGGAATGATCTATGTTAGATTAAAACAATTTTCCAATGCCTGTTCTGATTTTAAAAAAGCATTTGTAAAAGGATATGCTGTGCCCGAAAGCGCATTTAATATATGTAATGTTGATACACTATAGAATATGAAGACAATAGGTTTAATTGGCGGAATGAGTTGGGAATCGTCGTTGGAGTATTATCGCATCATTAATGAGAAAGTAAAAAAAGAGTTGGGAGGATTGCATTCGGCACAATCGCTCATGTATTCTGTGGATTTTGAACAGATTAAAGTTCTTCAGCATGAAGGAAAATGGGGCGAGTTAACAGAAATAATGATCGATGCTGCTAAAAGACTAGAAAAAGGTGGGGCCGAAATAATAGTAATTTGCACCAATACCATGCATAAAATGGCTGATGATGTGCAAAAGAATATTAATTTACCATTAATTCATATTGCTGATACAACTGCGCAATCCATAAAAACTCAAAAACTCAAAAAGATTGGTTTGCTGGGAACAAAGTTCACCATGGAGCAGGATTTTTATAAAAAACGCTTAACTGAAAAACATGGTTTGGATGTTGTTATTCCAAATGATGAAGATCGGGATATTGTTCATCAAATTATTTACAAAGAACTTTGTTTGGGCAGTATTAAAAATGAATCTAAGAAAGAATATGTCAGAATTATCAATAATCTTGTTAAAGATGGTGCTGAAGGAATAATCTTAGGTTGTACCGAAATTCCATTGTTGATCAATCAAAATGATGTGTCTGTTCCTATTTTTGATACTACAACTTTACATGCCGAGGGCGCAGTTTTAGAAGCAATTAAATGAAAAAAGTGTGGTGTTTCATTTAATTGTTATTAATTATCTCTAATGCAGCTTTTAATCCATCCGCAGCACTGGAGATTATACCTCCTGCATATCCGCTTCCTTCACCAATAAGGTAAAGGTTTTTAAATCCTTCGCATAATCCGTTTTTTTCTCTTAACACCTGTATTGGGGATGAGGTTTTGCTTTCTAGTCCCATAATATTACCTGTTTCAAAACCTTTAATCTTTCTACTGAATTCTTTTAAACTTTCGCGCATTGAGGTGCTTACTTCTTTCGGTAACAATTCCCATAACGGCGCAGGAACTAATCCTAGAGGGTAACTTGTCTCTGTATTTTGTGATGGAGTTTTTTTATTGATAAAATCCTGAATAGAGCAATAAGGTGCTTTAAATCCATCGGAATATTTATAAAAAGACCTCTCTAAATTTTCCAACCAATCTAGTGCTTCCAAGGCCGATGTTTCTTTTCCAAGCAGTTTTTCAAGATTTACACCCGCAACGCAAGCTGCATTGGCAAATTTTGCATCACGCTGATAAAGGCTCATGCCGTTTACAATATTGGTATTATCATATGCTGATGCTGGAACTACAATACCCCCGGGGCACATGCAAAAAGTATAAACCGGTAATTTACCATCAATATTCGAAGTGAGACGATATTCTGCTGCCTTTACACCCGGAAGTTGCTTTTGCCCCCACTGAGCCTGGTTTATTATTATCTGAGGATGCTCCAGGCGCGATCCTAATGCAAAATTCTTAACTCGAAAATTCACACTTCGTTTGATGAGCATTCGATAAGTTTCATATGCCGAATGTCCTGGCGCAATTAGAAGTAAATCGGTCTCAATTTCTCTTTTACTGGTAAATGCTTTTGTTACTTTTCCATGATTTACGTTGATATCTTCAAGTAGAGTTTCGAAAAGCAGCTCACCACCCAAAGATATATACTCTTCGCGTAGGTTTTTAACAATAAGTTTAAGGTTATCACTCCCAACATGCGGATGTGCCATGTATTCTATTTCTTGAGGCGCTCCGGCTTTTACATAGCTGGATAAAATATATTTTCGTTCTTGCGAAATATGTTTTGAGCGTGAAGTAAGCTTGCCATCCGAGAATGTGCCTGCACCACCTTCGCCAAAAGCATAATTACTTAATGGATCGAACTGCCCGGTTTTTTCAAAATGATTTATTCCTTCAGCTCTTTTCGTAACGTTAGTGCCACGCTCAATAATTGTTGTGTTAAATCCAGCCTTTTGTAGAGCGAATGCAGCAAAAAAACCTGCAGGACCACTGCCAAGAACGACAACTTTTGGACTTCTTTTTTTAAAAGGGATTACTAAATCTTGAATTTGTTCTGGTTCACCTCCTTTTAATTCTTTTGAAGTAACAGCCAGTTTAACTACCCAATGAATATCATTTTTCTTTCTTGCATCAAGGCTTTTATTTTCAATTTGATAAGAAAAATCATTAATTCGAAGATCGCTTCCTATCCTTTTTTTAAGCTGTTCAGAAGTAAAATCAGTTGGAAGTTTAAGTGTAATTTGTTTAAAGCCCATAAAGTTCAGGTTATAAATACAAATATCTGTGTAAAATAGAAATAAACAAAAGTTAATAGAAAAATCATAATAAATAATTAAAATTAGTGCTAATGAATAGCTATCTCAGATTTTTTTTGAATAATGAATTAATTTGTAATGCGATTTGAGGGATTTTTCTATTTTTGATAGTATAAAAATGAGTTATGAGGTTAAAAATTGTTGTTGTTTTGTTAGTTTGCTTATCGTCAATAAACGGACTATTAGCACAAGAGCCCGATACCTTAAGAACACCTAAAATAGGATTAGTATTAAGTGGTGGTGCAGCAAAGGGTATTGCACATGTTGGGGTTATAAAAGTTTTGGAAAAAATTGGAATTACACCCGATTATATAACCGGAACTAGTATGGGTGCAATAGTTGGCTCCTTATATGCGCTTGGTTATACAGCCAACGAAATTTCAGAAATTAATAAAAATGCTGATTGGGAAAAATTATTATCTGATCGTATACCTTTAAATGAGGTAGTTTTTGAAGAAAAATATGAATATAAAAGATATTTGTTTGGACTACCTATTCGAAATTATGAATTCAAGTTACCATCCGGAGTTATCGAAGGGCAGCAGTTGGAAAAATTTCTTGCTTCAGCAATGTGGCCTTTGCCTGAACTGGATAGCTATGATAGTTTGCCCATACCATTTCGTTGTATGGGTGTAGATTTAATTAGTGGTAAAACCATTGAGTTTGATTCAGGTAATTTAGCCGAAAGTGTAAGAGCCAGCATGTCAATTCCAAGTATTTTTGCTCCGGAGAGTATTGATACCATGCTATTGGTTGATGGTGGAATGATACGAAATTTTCCGGTTGAAGAAGTAAAGAGGATGGGCGCAGATATTGTGATTGGTGTTTATGTAGGTTTTAATGAAAAAGTTACTAAAGAAGATTTATTTTCATTATCAGATGTATTATCCAGAGCAACTGTTTTTTATGGTATTTTTGACTCAAGAACTCAAATGGAAATTACTGATATTCTTATTCAGCCCGATTTACATGGATTGGGGGCAAGTGATTTTACAAAAAATAAACAGATTGAATTGTATGGAGAGATTGCAGCACTGGAAATTCAAAAGAGCTTATATCAACTGGCTGATAGTTTAAATCTGAAATATACTCCCATAAAGAAGTTTGATCAACCTGAGGAAATCTTCATTAAAGAAATAAAAGTAATTAACGAAAGACCCTTTGTTGCTGACAAATTTATAATTAACCGTTCTGAAATAAAAGCGGGAACTTATGTTCGTAAAACAGACTTGTTGAATGCAGTAGATAAAATTTTTGGTACACAATATTTTAAAAAGGTGACATATAAGCTCGAAGAATTGAATGATGGGACATATAGATTATATTTTAAGGTAAAAGAGAGTACCCGCGCATTTTTAAATTTTGCTGCTCATTACGATAATCAATTTGGGCCGGGAATAATAACAAATCTAACATTACGAAACTACTTAACAACCGAATCCCGGGCTATCGTTTCACTAAATATTGCTGAGAATCCCGGTGCAAGAATTGATATCAATAAATACCTGGGTAAGAATCAACGTTTCATGATGAATTATTTTTTTAACTGGAATCAGAATGAAAATAAGTTGTTTGAAAATACGGTTGATATTGGATCTTATCGTTTTAGTTACCTGAATGCCGGGTTGGGAGGAAAATATTCTATTGCCATAAATCAACAGATTGGTATTTTAGGCTTTTACGAGCTCAATAAAATTTTTCCGAATGACAATCTCCGAAATTATTACCAGGTAGAATCGTTTAAAAGCTATGGATATAAAGGATACTCCTATAAGTTGTTTTATAATTTAAATAATACCGACGATAATTTTTTTCCTACAAAAGGCTTTAAACTTGATTTATGCTATAAATATAATTATGAACCCCAAATTGCTTATGATATCAACTTTTATGATAGGGCGACATTAAGTAATATTACTTTTTTTGATGATCAGTTTAGTGATTTTTATTCGGCAAACTTTAATTTGGATTTATATACCAATTTTTATGGTAAACTTATTTTAAATCTGGGAGCTTCTGCAGGAATAACTTCAGACGAATCAGCAATCCTAAGCAATTACTCAATTGGAGGACACAGCGACGGGAATAGGGGTGTTAATTATGTGCCATTTGCCGGAATGAATATTTCAGAGGCAATTGTCCCTAATTATAGTTTATTAAAGGCAGGAATTGATTTGGAGATTCTACCAAGAATTTATTTATCGGCTCGCGCAAATATTGGATTTTTTACACAGTCAAAAGATGAAATTATCGATTACATCAAATATAGCCCTCTAAAGTCATACCTTAAAGGATTTTGTGCCGGTATTCGTGCAAATACAGTAATTGGTCCGATAAGTATTATGTATGCTGATAACGATTTTGATGGTCTGATACGCTGGTATGTTAGTGTGGGTTATCCATTTTAATAGATAACTGTTTGAAATCGAACACTCTTGTCTCAAAAGTGAACACTAAAATGCTATGTTTTTAATTCTTTGTATATTCTATTTGGTTGGAAAATAGTTGTTTGAAAATGATGGCATTAAAGTTGTGTAAAACGGATTGTTTTTATACTCAAACAAAAATCAAAACTTATAATTAAAGCCCTGGTAAATATGATGAAAATTAATTTGAAATTAACAGTAACAGTTTTCTGTTTACTGGTATCTGTTTTTACATTAAATGCACAAGCAGATAATGAAATTTCTATTGGAAACGTTTCTAAAGGAGAGATCGACTTCGCAGGATTTAAATTAAATAAGGATGCCGCAATACATATAGGGGGAACTGGAGCTTCTTTCGAAAGTAGAGGAAATAAATTGGCATTTTATGGCTGGATAATAGATAGTGAATCAAGAGAACTGGTTTGGAGTTTATTAGATGCATACGAAAAAGAATACTTTCATGGTGATGGTGAATTTGACTTTAAAACAGATATAGAATTAAAAAAAGGTTCTTATGAAATTTATTTTACTGGAATGTACGATAATTCTTTTTATAAATATCAAGTGAATGATTTTGCCGATCTGGTTCAGGAAGTAGTCAGGGTAATTGCGGATGATGATGACCTGTATTATAAAAACGAAAATTATAAAATGACTGTAAGTTGTAAAGAAGGGTTTACTTCAAATAGTGGAAGAGAATATATTGATAAAATGGTAAATAAAGCTATTGTTTCTTTTGTACGAACTGGTGATGACGAAATAGAAACTAAAAATTTTGCTCTTACAAGTGAAACTAAACTTTACATATATTGCGAAGGAGAAAGGGAAGGTCTTGAATTTTATGATTTTGCATGGATCTATGATTTAAAAACACATGAAAAAGTTTGGCCAAATAACTTAACAGATTACAATCGGGCAGGAGGTGGAAGAAAAAACTTTATTGCTTTTCAAGAGCTAATACTACCGGCTGGCGAATATCAGGTAAATTACGTTACTGATGGTTCTCATTCGTATGATCGATGGAATGTTATGCCTCCAAACGATCCTCAGATGTGGGGAATAACAGTTTGGTGTGATAATGTAGATAAAAAAAATGTTTCTGAAAATACCAGGGAGCATCTTCCGGTAGTAGATTTAACAAAAGTTCGTGATGATGATTTTGTTTCTAAAGGTTTTGAATTAACAAAAGACGTGGATTTAAGAGTTATTTGTTTAGGCGAAATAGCAGATTATGAACCTAATGATTATGGTTGGATTATTAATGCAAAAACCAGAGAAACTATCTGGAAATTTTCAAAAGCAAAGTCGGAATATGCAGGTGGTGGGAAAAAGAATAGAATTGTAAATGAAGTTATTTCATTAGAAAAAGGAAAATACATTGCTTATTTCGCTTCTGACGGATCTCATTCATACAGAGACTGGAATACAGCTCCTCCTCAGGATCAAAAAATGTGGGGACTAAGTTTATGGACAGTAAAAGATGATGATAAGTCAAGCATTAAATTATTTAACGAAGAAGAACTAATTGATGAAAACGTAATTGTTGAAATTACCAGAGTTAGAGACAATGAACGAAAATACGAGGATTTTGTAATTAACAAAGAATCGAAAGTTAGAATATATGCTTTAGGCGAAGGCGATGATGGAGAAATGCACGACACGGGTTGGTTAAAAAATATGGATACAGGTAAAATTGTTTGGGAAATGACATATAGAACTTCTGAACATGCCGGTGGAGCTAATAAGAATAGAATGTATAATAATTATATTGTGCTTCCAAAAGGAAACTACAGACTCTATTACGAAACTGATGGTTCTCATTCATATATGGATTGGAATGCCGATCCACCTTTAGATCAAATGAATTATGGTATAAAAATTTTGAAGGAGTAAGTAAAAAACTGAAATTATTAACTAAGGGACTGTTCAAAAAACTTGGCAGTCCCTTCTTTAATTTTTACCACTTATATCAATCTTTTAACTAAAGGATACAAAAACAGAATCCATAAAGCCGATAATGTATAAGAAAGTATTGTTCCAAAAATAATTCCGAACAAAGGGTAAGTAAAATATACAGCGATAATATAAACCACTGTATTTGATAAAGACAAAACCAGAATTTTCCCGGTAGCCTGAGCAAATTGTTTACCTTGATTCATTGTCAATATGATCATGGTTGATAATAACATGGCAGGAAAAGTTGAAAAAATTCCCGTAAAATAAGGATTGCTGTATTTCGAGATGATCACTATACTTGCAACTATACTTCCCGAAAAAAATATTCTTGAAATAAATTGCAAAAATGAATACTTTCTCTTTGTATGATTTATTGTTTGGGTTTTTAAAACTTTTTCCAGGAATAAAATAGAAATAAAAATAATTGTAATACAGATAATTACATTTATATAAAGTCTATCCAAACTTAAAGTTGACGATATAAACGCTAACAGAAACCAGAAAAAAAGAGATATACTTATTGCCAGAGCTAAGTTAAATCTCAATAAAACAATAAATACAACAAGAAATATTGTGCATATTGAAATACCTAAAGGTATTGAAACAATTGCATTCGTTACATACGATACATCATTAACGAGAGCAATAAAAATTAAGCTCACTAAAATATTGGAAGGCAGATTTGAAATTAAACCTCCCACTTTGCTGCCTAGTTTTTCTGCTAATAAGGTCGATAAAGCTATCCATGTTCCAGCTATAAGAAACGAGCTAATTACTTTTATAATGAATATCTGATCCACGTATAATTAAATAAATTTCATACTTACTTCTTTCAGAAATTTACTCTCCAGTATTTCGGCAATTCGTCTAACAACTGTTCTTCGGATTTCTAATTCAACAGGCAAGTTTGGATCCTGATGAGCAATATTAATTCTGGTTCCAATCACAAACTGAATTTCATCACTTTCTTTTAATAATTTAACAATCTGATCGGCTGGCCCTTTACCCAGCAAGTAATTGTTATTATATACTTTCAATATTTCAGACACTTTACTTAATGTTAAGATCCCTTCTGTTACCAGATCAATACCCGGCATAAATGCAATGGGAGGAAGGTCTGTGTCATGAAACTCAAAACTATCTTCTATTTGAAGATCCAACTCACGTGAGATAATGTCGGCTGTAGTTGCTCCACACAATATTTTTTTTCCATCGAAATTTCTTACAACATCAGCAAGTTTTTTATCTCTTTCTTCTTCGTATGGAGGTCCGGTACATATCAACAATTTGCGTGGATCACGAAAATAAATGGCCGCACAACTGGCATCATCTTTGGCCATATATCCATCATTCTGATAAGCCATATTAACAACTTTCCCGGCTAATTTATTAGCCGAAATTTGTGGGTCGTTATTTATTAATCTCGTAGTGAAATTTTCAAGGTTTTCGTGTCCCCAACCAAAAGCATATTTTTCGCTGCCCAGCCCCGATTGGGTAATTCCATCGCTGCAAAATATGATACGATCTTCTTTTTGGGCATAGAAAGTGCAATTTTTTAAAACTTTTCCTGCATTCTTTTCGCTATCTAAGATAACACATTGCCAACCGGGGTTAAAAATCTGCTTGTCTCTGATAATAAAAGTTTCGGGGTTATCGTATTCAAGAATAGTTGTTTTACCATCAGCTTCAATGTCAATAATAGTGAACGTTGAATAACTAATATGTCTTATACTGCAGACCGGTAAAGTATTCATAATAATCTCGGCAATACGATTAACATCTTTATGTTCTTTGGTAAAATTAAGTGCCATTGTTGAAGTTAGTATTGCCAGCATATTTGCTTTAACTCCATGACCCATACCATCTGAGAGGACAACAATTGTGCGTTCTTCAGATTTTATTCGTTCCGAAAGAAAAACATCACCACAGATTCTTTCTCCTTCATGATTTTTCTGTATGCAATCGATCTCTATATAAAATTTATGACCCATTAATCTGCTTTCTTATTCAGTTTATAAAGTTCAATAATTGAATTTAACATTTGCTCTGTTTCTGAAGCTCCTTCCCCTAAAAGGAATCCTATTTTCTGAACCATTGCCAGATTATTGTCAATTACATCAGTTACTCTTTTTAAAACCTCTTCTTTGCGAACTTCGGGCGAATACATATCTCTGAATACAGCTCCCACAATTTTATTTTTTCTTATGGTAAAAACAGAGAGGTTAAGCAAACTTTCTGCAATGTGAATATCTCTGTTTAAAATATTCTCTCCGGTTGAAAATACATGGGTAAATAAATTATAGATATTGAATGGGAGTAAGGTTTTTAGATCGGCACCAATTAATCCCGGAATTACTTCATCAATAGTTTTTGCTTCTTCGCCCAGAATCTCAATAAAACTTTTATTTGAATGTACAATTTTTAGATTTTTATCAATAATAACAACCCCGGATGGAAGCTTTTGTAACATACTTCCTATAGTATCAGAGGCTTCCTTGGCTGTCTCTTTTTCTTTTTGTGCTATTTTCTCAGATTCTTCTAATGCTTTTTGAGTTTGTGCCAGTTTTTCGTTGGTTGATTTTAAAGCTTTAATGTAGTCATGCCTGTTTCGTAACGAAAAGGTTAAACACATATCTACTTTAGCTAATCCTTTAGCCACAGCAATGGCAAAATCACGACAGGTATTATATCCACAGGCATTACATCCCATATCTGTGTTTTTACCTTCCTTCCCTATAGCTTTTAATATTTCATTTATTTTTTCTTCTGATGGAGTTTCTATTCTTTGATTGTCATTTTTAAATGTTCTTGAGAAATCTAAATCCCAGTATTTGTCAACTTCTTTTTGCCAATTTGATTTATCAAAATTCTTTAATCTTTTATTAGCATAGTCTGTAACTCTTGTTCGACGATTGAATTTCTCACCACCCCTTGTAGTTCCGGGTCCCATTAAACATCCTTCGCAATAATATAAATTGAAATGTTTTTTAATGGTTTCAATTTCTTTATGGAATTGCTTGGTTGCATTAAGCATATTCATTTTTCCTTCAGCCGTTATTACATTACCAGTCAAAAGATCTTCGCTAATATCTGCTGCTTGTAATAATCCGTTGGCAATAGGGAATAACGATCCTTTATATCCAATAGGAGTATCGAATTCCGAAAATTCAAGCTTGCTTTCCGTAATTTTAAATTCATGAAACAATTCTCTTAATTCCTGAAAAGTAAGAACCGAATCTATCTTTCCGTCAGTGTTAAATAAGTTTGCTTCATCTTTACTGTCAATACAAGGTCCTAAGTAAATAACTTTAACCTTTTGACCATAAAGCTTTCGAACTATTTTTGCGGTAGCAATCATGGGAGAAACTAAAGGAGCAAGGTTGTCCAATAACTCAGGTTGGAATTTTTCAATATAGGATACAACAGCAGGGCAAGTCGTTGAAATGTAATATTTACCTTTAAAATTATTGAAAAGTTCAGCATACTTTAAAGCTATTATATCAGCCCCAAATGATACTTCGTTTACATAATCGAAACCAAGTTGTTTTATCATCTGAACGAATTTTCTGTAATCCGTAATATCGTGGAACTCTCCTGATATACTTGGTGCTACAATGGCAATTTTTGTTTCGGTTGATTTAAGGATATCTTTTGTTTCTGATTTAGAATCACGGTATACAATAGCATCCTCAGGACAAACAGAGGTACAGCTTCCACAACCAATACACCTTTCAGGTATTATGCGAGCATAATCTCTGTTTGCTTTTACTTCTATTGCATTAACAGGGCATACTCTAACACAAGAGTAGTTTAAGTTGCATTTATCTTTTAATATTTCAACAATAGGTTTCATAAGCAAAAGAATTACTAAATCAATTAAATTAAGATTAGTCTTTCGTAAAAATCTTATCCAACAAGTAATTTACGTTTTCAGGAGTTATGTTTTGATATTCTTTTCCATCTATTTTTAGTATGGGTCCATTCTCACAATTCCCATTACAATGATTTCCATGAAAAAATACCAGGTCTTCAAGTTGATGTTCTTTCAAGTAATTTTTTATTAATTGAACAGTTTGCTTATTCCCTCTTGAAAAACAAGAACTGCCTAAACATATAACTATTTCCTTTTTCATTATTTATCTTAAAAATAGAAGCAAAAATAAATCTCTTCAATATGTTTGAATAATGTGATGCAAGATAGCTAATTTAATCTATTTTGCTGTAATTCTAGTTCATATGTTGTATAATATAAAATCAATTAATTGGAAATGAAGAGCACAGAAATGATTGTAAATTCCAATAAATCAAAGGATAATACCTGCTTGCTTTTCTTACTTTTTACTGTTAATAAAATAACATTGTTTAAAAAATAACAATAAATTGATTATATTTGTAAAGTATTGCAGTTCTGTTAACTTAATATTGCGATTTATGTCAAATTTGGATAAAATACTGGAAAAGTATCCATTTGTACAAAGAGATAACCTGATTCCTATTTTGCAAGATATACAAGACGAATTTGGGTACCTATCTGAAGAAGCGATTATAAAAGTTGGAAAATACCTTAGTTTGCCAACAGCAAAAATTTTCGGTTTAGCTAGTTTTTATCATCATTTTCGATTTAATATCACTGGAAAATATCATATTAAAATATGTAATGGTTCTTCCTGTCATGTTAATTCTAATATGTTAATTATTAAGGAAATAAAAAAGAGACTTGGAATTAGAGGCGAAGAGGTGACCAAAGATGGTTTATTTAGTATGGAAGAAACCAATTGCATTGCTGCATGTGGTGAAGGGCCTGTAATGGCTATAAACGAAAGATATTTTACACATCTAAGTATAGAAAAGGTGGCTGAGATTATTGATTCTTATAAAAGTCTGGAAGAATAAGTTATGTCAGAAAAACTCATTTATAAATTTAAAGATTATTTAATTCAGAATGTAATTAAATCAGAATCTGGTGATTCTGCAAGGTCGACTGATAAGATTATTAATTCAATTCTTAGAAAAAATATTGTAAAGCCTGTAATTGCCATTAGTACGAATTCAACCTCCCTTGTTATGGGGGTGAGAGAGTTAAGTGAAAAGATAAACGAATATTTAATCGAACGTGAAATTGAGGCAGAAATTATTCCTGTCGGGAGTTTGGGATTAAGTTCGTTTGAAAATGTAATTTCTGTTCAACTGCCTGGAAAGACAAGACTTTTTTATAAAAATGTTTTGCCTGGAAATATTATATCTATTCTGGATGGCACATTTAATAATTTTATTCAGGAAGAAAATGTTTTTGGTCAATTAAGAGATGATATTCAGGATTCCTGGGAGCAAGTTCCATACTTAGATGAGTTAGCTTATTTTCAAAATCAACAAAGATTAATATTAAAAAATTGTGGTTTCATAAACCCTGAGTCCATTGAAGAATATATCGCTACAGGTGGTTATCAGGCATTTTATAAAGTAATAAGCAAAAATACACCTGAAGACGTTTGTAATATTATTGAAGATAGTTTGTTGCGTGGACGTGGAGGAGAAGGCTTTTTAACCGGTAAAAAATGGAAGATTGCGCAAGAAACACCCGGTGATCAGAAATATTTAATCTGTAATGCTGGTGAAAGCGACCCGGGAGCATTTATGGAACGATTACTCATTGAAAGTGATCCGCATAAGGTGATCGAAGGAATTGCAATATCTGCATATGCTATAGGAGCAAAAAAAGCATATATCTACATTGAGGCAGAATATAACCTTGCTATCGAACGAATAAAGAATGCAATTGCTCAGGCTAAGGATTTTGGATTGATTGGTCATAATATACTGGAAAGTGGCTATAATCTTGAGATAATAGTAAAAAAAGGAGCCGGAGCTTACGTGTGTGGCGAAGAAACTGCACTTATAAGCAGTTTGGAAGGAAATCGTGGTAAACCTCGTTCTAAACCTCCTTATCCTGCGGTAAAAGGATTATTTAATCAACCCACAATAGTTAATAATGTTGAAACATTAGTAAACATACCGATTATTATTCAAAAAGGCTCAGATTGGTATAAATCGTTAGGAACAAAAGAAAGTAAAGGGACAAAGATTTTTTCTATTTCAGGAAAAGTTGAATTCAATGGAATTGTAGAAGTTGAGATGGGTACGAAAATTCGTGACCTTATCTTTAGAGTAGCAGGGGGAATTAAAAATGGTAAAAGGTTTAAAGCAGTTCATATTGGAGGACCCTCAGGAGGTAGTTTAACCGAAAAACAACTTGATACCTTAATCGATTATGAATCGGTAATGCTTGCCGGAACTTCATTAGGTTCTTCTGGAATGATAGTGCTTGATGAAGATAATTGCATCATTGATTTAGTAAAATATTTTATGAATTTCATGCAAAAAGAGAGTTGTGGTATTTGCATTCCATGCAGAGAAGGGACAAGAAGAATGTATGAAATATTAGAAAATATTAGTAAAAGACCAAATGATGATAATGGGCATACAACTTTACAACGTTTCAAAGGGGTAATGCAACTTGAAAGTTTAGCCGAAGTATTAAAAGAAACTTCAATGTGTGGGTTAGGTAAAAAAGCCTCAAATCCTGTGTTAAGTACACTAAGATGGTTTAGAGAAGAATATGAGGAACATATTTTTGAACGCAATTGTGAGGCAGGTGTTTGTCAGGAATTAAGGACTTTTGAAATTGATGTTGATTCGTGTAATGGATGCACTTTATGTTCAAAAAGATGCCCTACAGGTGCAATAGTAGGTACTGCTAAAAATGCACATTTTATTGTTCAAAATAAATGTATTGGATGTGGGATTTGTTACGAAACATGTAAATTTTCTGCTATTACCAGTAAATAAGTATTTATAAAAATTGTTATGTTTATTGATATTGAAGTAAATAATAAAAAAGTCAAAGCTAACAGAGGAGAAACTATCCTGGAAGCTCTTAATCGGAATGGTATTAAGGTGCCTACATTATGCCGAATGGATGGATTTACTCCAACCGGAGCTTGTCGAATGTGTGTAGTGGAAGTAGAAGGTAAATCTGGTTTAATTCCATCTTGTTCTCATCCAATTCTGGAGTCTATTAAAATTAAAACGCATTCGCCCAGAGTTACTCAAGCCAGAAAAATGCTTGTGGAGTTGTTACTTTCAAATCATCCCGATGATTGTTTATATTGTGCAAGCAATGGAAATTGCGAACTGCAGGATATGGCTGTTGAGCTTAATATAAGAGAAAGAAGAATCTCAGGAGAAAAATCTAAATCGAATATTGATCAATCAAATCCGGCAATTGTTCGGGAGCCTTCAAAATGTATTTTATGCGGTAGGTGTGTAAGAGTTTGTGAAGAGATAATGGATGTATCCACTTTTGATTTCTACAAACGTGGCAACAATACTGCTATTGCCACAAGTATGAATAAAGATCTTAACTTTTCGAATTGTATTAATTGTGGTCAGTGTATTTTAGTTTGTCCAACGGGTGCTTTAACAGAAAAAACCAACTTCGATATTGTTCAGCAAATGCTAAATAATGATGATGCAATGGTTGTTGTTCAGTATTCTCCTGATATTGCGATTGCATTATCTGATGAATTGGACATAAGACCAGGAAGAGATATTAACGGTATTTTAAATGCTGTTTTACGACGAATAGGATTTAAAAAGGTTTTTGATACTTCTTTTGCAACAGATATTGCAATTTATGAGCAATCTGCTGAGCTGGCCGACAGAATAATAAATGATGAAAATCTCCCAATGATAAGCAGTTGCTGTCCAGCATGGATTAAACATATGGAACAGACACATCCCGATATGATTGATTTGGTTTCAACAACCAAGTCGGCTCAACAAATTCTTGGGACTTTAATAAAAAGCTACTATGCACAAATGGAGAATATAGCTCCGGAAAAGATTTTCTCAATATCAATAACGCCTTGTACAGCAAAGAAATTTGAAGCACAACGTGAAGAGATGACACGTAAAGGGATCTCAGATGTTGATGCGGTATTAACTACTCGCGAACTAATAAAGCTTATAAAACTTTATGGTATTGATGTTAATTCTATTCAAGAAGAAATGGCCGATAAGCCTTTCAGTACAAGAAGTTCGGCAGCAAAATTAGTATCAGCTACAGGAGGCCTGGCCGAAGGTATTTTACGCACATTAAATTATCATCTTACTGGTAAAGAATTGTCTAATCTTAAAATTACAAAATTAAGAGGATTAAAAGACCGGAAAGAAGTACAAATTAAAATTGGTACACAAGAAATAGGTATTGCTGCAATTAGCGGGTTAAAAGAAGCAAATAAAATTATTGCTGAAGTACGCGATGGGAAAAGTAACATTCATTTTATTGAAATAATGGCATGCCCCGGGGGGTGTATAAATGGGGGAGGGCAACCTTTCAAAAATGATGAAAAAACCATTAAAGGAAGATCTAAATATATTTATGATTTGGATGAAAAAGAAGCAATTAATGTTGCACATAAAAATTCAAAAATGATCACTCTTTATAATGAGTTTCTTGAAGAACCTTTATCAGAAAAATGCATAAAGTTACTCCATACGAATTATAGCAAACGCGATGTATTATTGTAATTTTCTTAAAACAAATGGCTAATACAGACAGGGATTTAGTTTATACTTTAAAAAACAGATGCAGGGTATGTTATACCTGCGTTAGAGAATGTCCTGCCAAAGCCATTAAAATTATAAATGGTCAGGCTGAGGTGCTGAATGAACGTTGCATTGTTTGCGGGAATTGCACAAAGGTTTGCAGTCAGGGAGCAAAGGTTTATTTAAATACTGTGGACCATGTAAACAGTTTGTTAAAAAACGGAAGAAAAAATATAGCCATAATAGCACCTAGTTTCCCTGCAGAATTTAAGGAGATTGCAAATTATAAGATTTTTGTTTCGATGGTCAGATCTATCGGGTTTGACATCGTTTCTGAAGTAGCTTTCGGAGCAGATTTGGTTGCTAAAAAGTATCGCAAATTAATTGAGAATGGTGATGGAAGATGTTACATTTCTTCCGATTGCCCTGCCGTAGTTTCTTATATTGAACATTATCATTCTGCTTTGGTAAAGGATTTGGTGCCGGTTGCATCTCCTATGGTAGTTATGTCGAGGGTAATGAAGAAAAAATATGAAGATGATATCAACTTAATTTTTATTGGACCTTGTGTTGCTAAAAAATCTGAAAGCGATGAAGTAGATGAAATGAT
This sequence comes from Bacteroidales bacterium, assembly GCA_003446015.1. Classification (GTDB taxonomy): domain Bacteria; phylum Bacteroidota; class Bacteroidia; order Bacteroidales; family UBA12077; genus UBA12077. The sequence goes on from DMBU01000092.1 coordinate 44,307, forward strand.
TACCTTTACTGAGTTGCGAAGTGTTTTTGAGCAAAAAGGAATTACTCAAAAAACGGTACAACCAACCGATTTTGATCCCCCATTGGGTGGCAAAGGAGCTATTTTCCCTGTTAGCAGGGGGCTTTTACAAACAGCTGGAATTACCGATGATGTTTTCGATGGTAATATTATTGTTGCAGAAGGACGCAATAATTTTCAAGAGGCAATAAAGGAATTTGAAGATGGATTACTCCGTTCACAACATCTGGAATTGTTGAGTTGTGAAGGATGTATTATGGGACCTGGAATGTCGCCAAATGGTAAACACTATACTCGTCGAATACTTATAAATAATTACGTTCAAAAAAAGATTAATAGCCTGAATGAAACGGAGTGGCAAAAGCAGATTGATGAATATTTCGATATAGACTTATCAGCCCAATTTGAGCCTAAGCGAAAATCTTTGAAATTTCCCGACTGGAACGAAATTCAGAAAGTGCTAGAATCCATGGGTAAAAAAGATCCCAAAGATCACCTGAATTGTGGTGCTTGTGGCTACGAAACATGCGAAGAACATGCTACAGCTATCGTTCAGGGCCTAGCAGAAAACGAAATGTGTTTACCATACACCATTGAGAAATTACATAATTCAGTGAACGAACTTGCCATCACAAACGATAAGTTAACATCTATTCAACAAGCTTTAAAGCAATCTGAGAAAATGGCTAGTATGGGTCAGCTATCTGCAGGGATAGCACATGAGTTAAATAATCCATTGGGTGTAGTCATTATGTATGCTAACATTTTACTTGAAGAAGCTCCCAAGGATTCACAAATACAAAAAGACCTTAAGTTGATTGTTGACCAAACCAACAGGTGTAAGAAAATTGTTGGTGGATTACTTAATTTTGCCCGAAAAAATCAGGTAAACTCTTCGAATACGAATATTATTGATCTGGTTGAGCATAGTATTCAGGCTGTTATTATTCCCAAAAAGATTAAAATTGAAATTGATTCCTCAACCTTAAAAGATCCTTATGTGATGCTGGATTATGAGCAAATGACTCAGGTTCTTACAAATCTTATTAAAAATGCAATCGATGCAATGCCTAAAGGAGGTAACATCAAAATTACATTAGAGGATAAAAATGATGATGTTATTTTTTGCGTGAAGGATTCAGGAATTGGTATTGATAATGAATCTTTAGAAAAGATTTTTGAGCCTTTTTATACAACCAAAGGAATTGGAAAAGGAACCGGATTGGGATTAGCTACAGCATATGGAATAGTAAAAATGCACAAGGGGAAAATATCTGTTTTTTCAAATAACGAGCCTGAAAAAGAACCAACCGGAACCGAATTTAAAATTTCAATCCCTCGATTTCAATAATTTAAAGTAATGCATTATGGCCGAAAATAAAAAACTTATATTAATTGCTGATGATGATGAAGACTATTTGTTTCAGATGGAACTTTTTATAAAAAGTTTTGGCTTTGAAGTATTAAAAGCACAAAGTCAGAAAGAAGCCGAAGTTTTAATTGAAAACACGAATCCCGATCTGGCAATATTTGATCTGATGATGGAAAGAGATGATAGTGGATTCATTTTGTGTTATAAAATGAAACGAAAACATCCTAATGTTCCAATTATTTTAGCTACAGCTGTTGCTTCAGAAACCGGAATTTCTTTTGGTCTTAGTTCAGATATGGATAAACAATGGATTAAAGCTGATATGTATATGGAAAAGGGAATCCGAAAAGATCAGCTTCATAAAGAAATAAATAAATTGTTGAAATTATAAGGTTGAAGACCTAACGGGTTTTCAAAATCTGTTAGGTCTTATAAAATAGAATTAAATGAAAAATCTAAACGTTTTAGTTGTTGATGATGAACCGGGAATTAGATCTGGGGTGAGTAGAATCTTAAGTAACTTTACCGTAAGCTATCCCTTTATGGATGCGGATATTGGCTTCAATGTAATAGAGGCAGAAACTGGAGAGGATGCAATTGAAATAATAAATTCTGATCTAATTGAAATTGTTTTACTTGATAACAAGTTACCTGGTATTCAAGGTACTGATGTTTTGGACTTTATTAATAAAAACAGGCCAGACATCCTGGTAATGATGATAACATCATATGCATCGCTGGAGCTTGCTGTGAAAGCTACAAATAATGGAGCTTATGATTTTATCCCAAAACCTTTTACTCCTCAGGAGTTGAAATCATCTCTGGAAAACGTTTCTAAACACCTCTTTCTTCGTGGCATGACAAAGAAAATGCATAAAGAAGGAAAAGAGATCCGATTTCAGTTTTTATCCGTTTTATCGCATGAATTAAAAGCTCCTTTAAACGCTATTGAAGGTTATTTGCGTTTAATGCAAGATAAAGGTGCTGGCGAAAATATTGCTGATTATGAGCAGATGATTGATAGATCTTTGCAAAGAATTAAAGGAATGCGCAATTTGATTATGGATTTACTTGATTTAACCAAAATAAAGTTTGAGAAGAAAACTGAGAAATTTCAATTAATCAAAGTAAAAGATATAGCACAAAATGCAATTGAGGCAATTAACCCTTACGCTATTCAAAAAGATGTAGAGATAAAATTAACGGATTTGAATAATGTAGAAATGAATGCTGATCCCGGTGATATAGAAATCTTATTTAATAATTTAGTTTCTAATGCTGTAAAATACAATGTTGATGGAGGCAAGGTCGAGGTTATTGTTAAAACCGTTCGTAACAAATTGAATATTGTCGTAAAAGATACAGGAATTGGAATGACAAATGATGAGATCAAAAAATTATTTGATGAATTTTTCAGAGTGAAAAATGAGCAAACAAAACATATAACCGGAAGCGGTTTGGGATTGTCAATCGTAAAACGTGTAGTCGATTTATATAATGGTGAAATAAATGTTCAAAGTAATGTTGGCAAAGGATCAACTTTTACTGTAGTATTGCCAATGTAATTTTTTTTTGTAAATTACCGAGTTAAATAATCTTGAAAATTATGAATAGACTTCCAGAAAAAACAATAGGAAGATTAAGTGAATATAGAAGGACATTACTTATCTGTTTAGCCGATGGCAAAACGCATATATATTCTCATGAACTGGCTAATTTACACAATATAACTGCGGTACAGGTTCGGCGTGATATTATGTTAATTGGTTATTCAACCACATTAAAAAAAGGCTATGATGTAAAAGCATTAATTGATGTAATTGGAGATATTATTGACACAGAAAAGGGCCTGAATGCTGCTGTTATTGGTATTGGTAATCTGGGTCGCGCCATTACAACTTATTTTAATGGCAAACGAACAAAACTTAAAATTGCTGCAACATTTGATGTTGATCCTGAAAAGGCAAATCGGGTAATTTCAGGGGTTAAATGTTATCCAATGAGCGATTTAGATAAAATAATAAAGGAAAAAAATATTTCAATTGGAATTCTTACGGTTCCACCTGAACATGCTTCGCCAGTAGCTGAAACTCTTATCATGGCAGGTATTAAGGGGATTTTAAATTACACTTCAACTCCATTAAATGTTTCACCAAATGTTTATTTGGAAGAATATGACATGGTAACTTCATTGGAAAAAGTAGCTTATTTTGTAAAACAAATTGATAAATAAGTGATTTGTGAATAGTGATTTTTGAATAGTTTTAATTTACTTTTCATCATTCGCCATTCATTGTTCAAAAAAAAGAGTATGCGGATACATCGAGATTTTGATACTTTAGGAAGCATTAAAAACCCTGTTGTTACAACCGGTACGTTCGATGGTGTGCATATCGGGCATAAAGTTATCGTTGACCGACTAAATACTTTAGCTAAGAAAATTAAAGGCGAATCAGTTTTAATCACTTTTCACCCACATCCAAGAATTGTTTTATATCCTGAATCAGCCGGGAAGAAACTGCAGTTAATTAACTCGCAGAAAGAAAAGATTCAGCTTTTCGAAAAAACCGGATTAGACCATTTGGTAATTATCAACTTCACAAAAGAATTTGCGCAAACTACATCTCAGCAATTTGTTGAGGAGATATTATTAGGAAAACTTCACGCAAAGATTATCATTGTTGGTTTTAATCATCACTTTGGACATAATCGCGAAGGAGATTATTCTTATTTGTACGAGTTAACAAAAACACACGATTTTAAAGTTGAGGAAATTCCAGAACAAGATTTGGAGAATGAAACAGTAAGCTCAACAATAATTCGGAAAGCATTATCAGAAGGTCGTGTACAAAGAGCAAATGCATACCTCGATCACTTTTTTATTATGACAGGTCTGTTAAAAGAAGGAGCCCAAAAATGCAAGGAAATTGGATTTCCAACCTTAGAGTTAATTGTGGAAGAAGATGTGAAACTTATTCCCCCTGAAGGTGTTTATGCAATTAGCTTAAACTGCAATCAAAAGAGATATCGCGGTATGTTGAATATCAAAATATATGCAGATTCAGATCGCCCGGGAATTCAGGTTCATTTATTCGATTACGACACAAATTTCAAATTGATCCATAAAGAGGTAACTCTTACTTTTCATAAAAGAATGAGGGATGAGTTACAAATTAACGATGCAAAGGATTTAAAGTATCAACTGGAGCTTGATAAAGCTGAAATTGAAGAGCTAATATATTAGAATTAAGAATAAATCCGATGTTAAGCCAGCAATTCACAATTCACTGAACTCACAATTATTCCATTACATCAACGATTCTATTCTTTAGCTGAATAATCTCAGGACTTGGTAATAATCTGTCCTTATTTTTAATCGAAAATTTTTCTTTAATAAGTACCGGAGCTTTGCTAAAAACATAAATGTCATTTCCTATAAGCAGCGCCTCATCAATGTCATGTGTTACAAAAATTACAGATCGTTTATCAGGCTGCCATAATCTGCGAAATGATTTCATTAAATTCAATTTTAATTTTAAATCAAGTGCTTTAAGGGGTTCGTCCATTAAAATAAGATCAGAAGGATAAGAAAAAGCCCTAGCTATGGAAACTCGTTGTTTCATTCCTCCGCTTAATTTCGAAGGATAATAATTGTTGAAATCAGTTAATTCAACTAATTCTGAATATCTTAAGGCAATTTCATGTTTCTCTTTTTTTGAAATCGAATCTGGTAAAACATAAACAATATTTTCAAGTACAGTTTTCCAAGGCAAAAGTCTGGGTTCTTGAAAAATATATGAAATTGTTTTACTGTTAAAACCCAACAAATCACCTGAATCTGGTTGTAATGAACCACTAATCATATTCAAAAGAGAAGTTTTTCCACAACCTGAAGGCCCTAAAATACAAGCAATTGTATGTTCCTGAATTTCAATATTGAAATCCTGAAAGAGGTTTATATCCTGAAACGATTTATATAGATTCTTTATAATTAACGACATATTACTTCCAGATTACAATTGCTTTTTCGATTTTACGAATTATCAATTCAAATAAATAACTTATCAGAACAGCAATAATGGTCCAGGCTATAACTTCGTTTACCAACAAATAAGTTTGTGCCGTTTGCATCAGTGTTCCTATTCCAAATTTAGGTTGACTTAACACTTCACCAATTATAACAGCTCGCCAGCCAAACCCAAGGGCACTTGATGCTCCTGAAAAAATAAAAGGCGTAATTGCAGGAAGAAATACTTCTTTTATGATTTTAAATTTTCCCACTTGATGTACTCGCGACATTTCAATAATATCCTTATCTACACTTTTTATCCCATCAATAACATTGGTACATATAAAAGGAAACATCGTTAAAAATGCAATAAAAACAGCAACTAAATCAACTTTAAACCAAATAAGTGCTAAAAGTATTAATGAAATTATTGGAGTTGATCTAATACTAATAAGTATTGGCTTTAGAAAAGCCTCAAATAAAATATTTGTACCCGCAAGAATACCCAACGAAACACCAAGAATAAAAGAAAGTGTAAATCCAATTAAACCTCGAAAAATTGTCGCCCCAATAATTTGTATAAAGTTCTCAGAAATCAACAATTTGAGCGTTGCAAAAATCGTTGATTCAGGGGAGGGAAGAATCAGTTCAGAATTATAAATTATAGAAGCAATCTTCCATAGACTTAATAACAGAAGTATTGATATGAATGATGTTAACCTTGTTTTTAGTATGGGATTTTTCATTCACCTCGAATATTGATTGACTGTAAAATACAAATAATTTTGGATTTTAAAACAATGACTTAAAAGGGAAATACGAATACAGGGTTTATTTGGTTAAATGCTCATTAATTTTTTTAAGTAAGTAGTCTGGTCTTACAGGTTTGGAAATGTAATCATCGCAACCAAATTCAAGTGCAATAGCTTCATCATCAGATAATGCAAATGCCGTAAAAGCAATAATAGGAATGTTTCTATTTACACTACGTATAAATTTTGTAGCTTCCAACCCACCCATTTCAGGCATTCTTATATCCATTAAAATAACACTAATGTCAGGATTTTCCTTGAAAAGTTTAACCGCTTGTTCTCCATTCTCAGCATGAAAAATTTTTATCCCGGTCTTTTTCATTGCCTTTTCAAGAATGATATAATTATGCAATTCATCATCGGCAATTAAGATGCTTTTTTTACTCCAATCATATTCTCTGGATGAATCCATTGTTTTTGTAGTTTAATTTTTTAGGTAAAAGGTTAATTTTTGTAAGTTGTAAAATTGATACACTAAATTTAAAAAAAAATATTTTCTATTCTTTGTTAATTCAGATAAAAATTATCATCAGGTATTTTCCCTCCAATAATATCAGGATTCATTTCATAAAATATTTTTAAATATTCTGAGATATAATTTTTAATATTTTTTGCTTCAACAAAATTTAAATTAGATCTGCTTATCGATGAATCAGCAAGCTCAACATTAGGCAAAATTTCATATTTGACAATTAATTCAGCTGCTTCAGCGTGATTCTCGTTCACCCAGTTTGTCGAAAATTTATAACTCGATAATATTTCTTGAAGCTTTACAGGATTTTGCTTTGCAAAATCACTTTTTACAAGCAGCGCCGTTTGTGCAATGGCTTGAGTATTTATTTTCTGCCACTCAATGTTTAAATCAAAAATTGGATGTACTGCACGATCTTTCTGTATTACCATACTTACAAGAGGTTCTGAAATCACACCCAATTGAGCTTTTCCTGCAGCAACGGCATTGGCAAGATCAATATGCGATGGAAATGAATAATCTAAAATAACTTCGTTTTCAGGATCAATACCATTTTGAATTAATAAATATTTAAATAATACATCGGGGGTCATTCCTTTTGCCATTAAATGGATTCGTTTTCCTTTTAAATCATTCCAGCTTTTTATAGTAGTATCATTTCCGAATAAATATAATGTACCCCATACTGGAATAGCAGCCAGCTGATAAGGAATGCCTTTGTTATAAAGTATTGCTCCCATGGTAGTGGGTAGGATAGCAAAATCGGCTTCTCGTTCTAACATTAATTTTCGAACCTGAATAGGCTCATTATAAATTGTTACCTCAATATCGGCATCTTCTATTTGCTTTAAACTATCAATCATTTTAACCATTCCCATTGCTGATGGTCCTTTCAAGGTAGCAATTCTGATTTTGTTCTTATCGACTGGTTGATTACAACTACTTAGAACAAATAATACAAGTATAATTAAAAGACAGTTCCTATTCATAAAAGAATATTTTGTTGACAAATCTAGTTAAATTTTGTGCTATATACCAGTGTTCATCATAATACAACCAGATACCTGATAAATGTCATTTGTAGTATGAACAATCTTAACGTATCTTTGTTAACGAAATAACAGTAAAAACTATTTACTCTTTCTGAGAAACGGATTGTTTCTGTTTCAAGGTTAAAGAATAAATCTAATCCGGAGGAAATCTGATGGAAAAGAGAATTGGAACCGCACTTATTTTAATTGAAAGCAAAGAAGCCGTTCAGTACATGAACGAAATAGCTTTTAAACATTCCAGTATTATTATTGGTCGACAAGGTTTACCGCGAAGCAACGGCCAAAACATTATTTCTCTTGTTCTTGAAGGTACAACAGATGAGATAGGTTCTTTAACCGGTCAGCTTGGACGCTTAAAAGGTATCCAGGTTAAATCTGTATTATTAAAGAACAAGAATGATGAGAACGATTAAACTTTTATTTTTTCTTTTTATCTCCATAAATTCATTCTCGCAAGATTATAATTTAAAAGGAATTGTCATGGATTCTAAAACCAAAGAGAAATTGGGGGGTGTTCATATTCAATTCCTTTCTACCGATCAAAATATTAGTTATAGCTCAATTTCTAATGCAAACGGAGATTTTTCAATTAAAGAATTTAAAAAAGGAGAATATAAAATTCAGACCTCATATATAGCTTACAAAAATTATGATACTACTCAACTAATTGATTCAGAAGTTAATTTGGAGATTCTTATAGAACAACAAATCATAAATATTGGAGAAGTTATTGTTTCCAGTTTAAGAACTAATCAAAAGATAAGAGAAGTTTCTCTGCCTCTTGAACTGGTCGATGAGCGCCAAATAGAATTGGCATCGTCATTCACAGCATCTGATGTTTTGCAGCAAGAGCCGGGAGTGGCTATGGCGCGCGATGGAGTTTGGGCAACCGGGATAAATATTCGAGGATTAAATCAGCAACGCATTGTAATGCTGGTTGATGGAAACAGAATTGAAACAGCTACCGATTTAATGGCTTCCATGTCGTTTTTTGATGTGGATGATATTGAACGAATTGAAGTGATAAAAGGTGCTTCTTCGTCATTGTATGGTACAGGAGCAATGGGAGGAATAGTAAACGTAATTACAAAAGATGCCTATTTTAATTCATCCAGCTATTTTAATGGTAGTTTCAATACCGGATATAATTCTGTTAACGAAATGTTTACTCGGAAACTAACTTTTAAATCGGGATCAAAAAGGTGGTATGCAAGCATTAGTGGTTCAATGCGCGATGCAGAAAATGTAAATACACCGGAAGGAATTATTCCGAATAGTCAGTTTGAAGATCAAAGCATATCTGCAAGTTTTGGATTAAAAGTAAAAAAGAATCATACGTTTAAATTAAAATATCAATATTTTGATGCCGATAATGTTGGGATTCCTGGTGGAGCTGCATTACCCGGTCCATCAACAGCATCCTATAAAGATGCTAAGCGCCAAATGGTTTATGCAAATTACGAAATTAAAGATATTTCGGAATCGTTTAAACGGTTAAATTTTAGATATTTTCATCAATACATAGTTCGTGATGTTGATTTAATTCCTAATATATCAACTCCTACAGCGACATCAATAACAACTCCTCTAAGGTTTACCCCAAGTGGAGATCATACAACCGATGGAGCTCAAATACAATCCGATTGGAGCTTTAGCGAGAATAATAATTTTATTGTAGGAATAGATGTTTGGAGAAGAAAACTGGAAACCAGTCGCGAAAAGTTTATTCGTGTTGATATGATTGATTCTCTTGGAAATGTTACTGCAACAAATAATATAGTTCGTGGTGAAACTCCAATCCCAAAGTCATGTTTTGGAAGTGCTGGTTTGTATTTACAAAACGAACAGAAGTTTTTAAATGATGATTTAAAACTAATAATTGGTGGACGTTTAGATGGAATTCGAATTGCCAACGAACAAGCTTTTGATTACGACTACTTAATTGTGAATGGTACAAGAAATGATTCGCCTCCTAATCAGCGAATTACTTTTGAAGAGAACGAAGAATATAAATTATCGTGGAGTGCAAATTTAGGCATTTTGTATGCACTTACCGACGAATTAGATTTAAGTTTAAATGCAGGGCGATCATTTCGTGCACCATCTTTGGAGGAAAGTTTTAAATATATTGATTTAGGTAGTAAAGTTAGTTTGGGCGATCCAAATCTTGATCCTGAAAAGGGATATTCTTTAGATATTGGAATGCGCATCTGGAAACCAAAGTTTCAGTTCAAAGTGAATGGTTTTGTAAACTGGCTTTCTGATATGATTGTAGAAGAATCGGGGAAATTTATTTACTCATATACTACAGGTGTTGTTGACACAATTCCTGCATTAATAAATGCAAATGTTGATGAAGCAAGATTGTACGGAGTTGATCTCAGTTTTCAATATAATATCTACAAAAACTTTGTTTTGCATGGTGCAGGATCGTATGTAAGAGGCGAAAATCTTAAGAATGATACCAATTTACCACTTATTACTCCGGCAAATGGGCGAATAGGAATAAGATATCATTTACCAAAATATTTTGGAATTGACTTTATTGCTATTGGCTTTGCCGATCAAGATAAAATAGCTGTTGGAGAATCGGAAACAAAAGGTTTTGCACGTTTTGATTTCAGAGTAAATTCATCGGTAATTAAAATTGATTTTGCAAAGGTTCAGTTTTTTGGAGGAATAGAAAATATTGGAGATCGTGCTTATACAAATCATTTGGCAACAAATAGGGGAGAAATAAGCATCGAGCCCGGAAGAAATTTTTACATTAAACTGAAAGTTTTGTTTTAATAAACTAAAATTTGAAACTGAAACAAATAATGAAAATTTGAAATTTACATATATTAAGTTATAAAAAAACTTCGCGTCTTAGCGGCTTTGCGAGAGTTTTTAATTAAAATGATTAATAAAAAAGCAATATGAAATTTTATCCTGAGCAATACAAAATTAAGGATCAGCGTATGAAACCATTTATTGATCCTGAAGAAATTTGGGAATATATCAATAATACAAAATCCACAAAAGAAAGAGTTCGTGAGGTTATTGCAAAATCTCTAAATAAAGAAAGGTTAAATCTGGAAGAAACAGCTGTTTTAATTAATGCTACAGATCCTGAGTTAATTGAAGAAATAAAACAAGGAGCGAAAACATTAAAAGAAAAGGTTTACGGAAATAGAATTGTTCTTTTTGCACCATTGTACGTTGGAAATAAATGTACAAATAATTGCAAATACTGTGGTTTCAGAGCAACGAATAAAGATGCCGTTCGCCAGACACTTTCTAACGACGATTTAATTAAAGAAGTTGAGGCTCTTGAAGATAATGGACAAAAACGATTAATCCTTGTGTATGGTGAACATAAGCACTACTCCCCGGAATTTATCGCAGAAAATGTAAAAACTGTTTATGGGGTAAAAAAAGGAAACGGAGAAATTCGTCGTGTAAATATAAACGCAGCTCCTTTGGATATTGATGGTTTTAGAATTGTAAAAGAAGCAGGGATTGGAACGTATCAGGTCTTTCAGGAAACGTATCATCCCGAAGAATATAAGAAATATCACTTAGGGGGTAAAAAAATGGATTTCGACTGGAGATTAACCTCACTGGATCGGGCTCAGGAAGCAGGTTTAGATGATGTGGGAATTGGTGCTTTATTCGGATTATACGATTGGAGATATGAAGTATTGGCTATGGTTCGACATACGAATCACTTTGAAGCATGTTACAATGTTGGTCCGCATACCCTGTCATTCCCAAGAATTCAGGATGCATCAACTATTGATGTAGATCCAAAATATATGGTTAACGACGAAGAGTTTGTTCGACTAATTGCTATTTTAAGATTAGCAGTACCCTATACCGGAATGATTTTAACTGCGCGCGAATCGGAACAAGTACGTCGTGAAGTGATGGCTTTTGGAGTTTCTCAGATTGATGGAGGAACAAAGTTAGAGCTGGGATCATATCACGAAAGTCAAAATGAAGAACAAAATTTAAATCGTGAACAATTTGCCATTAATGATAACCGATCTTTAGCAGAAATTATTGACGAATTGATTGAAAATGAATATTTACCATCGTTCTGTACTGCATGTTACAGATTAGGTAGAACCGGTGAGCATTTCATGGAATTTTCGGTTCCCGGATTTATTAAACGTTTTTGCACACCAAATGCAATTCTAACCTTAGCAGAGTATATTGAAGATTATGCAACTCCGGAAACTGCAGAAAAAGCCTGGAAAATTATTGATAAAGAAATTAAAGGATTAGATAATGATAAAGTAGTTGGCCAGCTTAAAGAAAGAATTGAGAAAATCAAAAATGGTGAAAGAGATATGTATTTTTAAATAGTTTTTAGCTTTTTGCCATTTGCTGTTAGATTTTTTTATCTTTAAAAATAGAATGGAAATTTAGAATTTAAATTCATGAAAGAAAAACGAATAATAGGTATAAATGTTCTCGATCGAATAAAAGAAGCAGGAAGAACACAAAAAATATTAAGCAAATACGCTACTTCTATAAAAACGCGTTTGGGTTTTCACGAATTATCCGAAGATGTTTGTAGCAGAAATGGATTTATAATTTTGGAATTAACAGGAAAAAATTCTGATTGGGATAGTCTTGAAAATGAACTGAATGAGATAGGAGGAATCAATGTTCAGAAAATGTCTTTTGACTTGCACAAATAATTTTTGTAACTTGATAAACTGAAATTTAATAATGTCGAAAGAAACCAGAATATTAGGTATATTAATTACCGATAGACAAAAGGAAGCAGGCAAAGTACAAAATGTACTTACTAAATATGGTTGCTCAATTAAAACCCGTTTGGGTTTGCATGAAGTATCAGATGATGTTTGCAGTGCAAGCGGTCTTCTTTTACTTGAACTAACCGGGAGCATATCCGAAATGGATAAACTCGAGAAAGAATTGGTTGCCATCGAAGGCACCCAAACACAAAAGATGATTTTTGTGGATTAAATTTTAGGGTATTGAATGGGAAAAGCGCGGATAAATTTTATTCGCGCTTTTTTTTTCTTTAATTTAACATATAAATTTAACACAGCGCATCAATATAACTTTTGGATCGTCTGTTTAATGTCAATAAAAATATAATTATGTTTAAAAATTATATCATTCTAACTTTTCGAAACATTTTCCGGCAAAAGGCATATTCATTCATCAACATCTTTGGTCTTGCAGTTGGAATAACAAGTTTTATTCTTATTCTGTTATATGTTCAAAACGAACTGAGTTATAATCGCCACATCGAGAATGCCACAAATAAATATCGAATGGTTGAAATTCAGTATCCCCCGGGAGTAGGAGAACAGCATGTGGCAGTAACCATGGGACCTCTCGCTGCAGCACTTAAAAGTGATTTTCCTGAGGTCCTTCAAAGCATGAGGATAACCGGAGGCGGAACCTTATTTGTTAGCTATCAGGATAAAAATTTTAACGAGGAAAATACCGCTTTTGCCGATACCAATGTATTTAACATGCTTAGTATAGACTTACTAAGGGGAAACTCCAATGACGCATTACAAGAAGTAAATTCTGTTGTTATTTCGGGAAAAGTGGCTCAAAAATATTTTGGTAGTATTGATGATGCTATCGGGAAAGCGATTGATATTGCTAATGAGCCTTTTATTGTAAAAGGAGTTATGGGAAATATGACTCACAATTCACATATTTATTTTGATTTGGTAATGCCATTTGCTATTATGGAATCCAGGTATGAATGGATGAGGAGCTGGGGAAGTAATTCGTTGGATACTTACATTGAGCTTATTGAAGGAACCGATCAAAAGGTTTTTGAGAGCAAACTCCCGGAATTTATAGGAAAATATACAAAGGACGATTGGCAATCTGGTTTGGAAATGTACATTCAACCCATATTAGATATTCATTTAAAGTCGAAACATATCAAATTTCAAACCTATAATTATAAGCAAGGTGATATTAGCCAGGTTTATATTTTTTCTGCCATAGCCTTGTTAATTTTAATTGTTGCTTGTATAAATTATATTAATCTGTCAACGGCAAGGGCTGTAAAAAGATCACGTGAAGTAGGGATAAGAAAAACAGCTGGAGCACAGCGCGAAAAATTGATTTTTCAGTTTTTGGGAGAATCAATTATATTGGTTCTTTTAGCAACGATAGTTGCAATTATACTTGTCGAATTATTTTTACCTTATATAAATCAACTTCTTGATATTCGTTTAAAGATTAGTATTTCGAATTGGATCTTTAGTTTCGGATTAGTTGGACTCATTTTTATTTTGGGATTAGTTTCAGGGAGTTATCCGGCATTTTATCTCTCAGGTTTTAATCCTGTTAAAGTTCTGAAAGGAAGCCCCACGAATACAAATAAAGGAGGTTCTGGCAACTTAAGAAAAGTATTGGTTGTTGTACAGTTCGCTATTTCTATTATCATAATTGTTTCGACGCTGGTTTCTATTGCACAGGTAAATTATTTCCATAAAAAAGATAAAGGTTATAATGATGAAGCTGTATATTCCATTTCGTTTCATGTTAACAACGACGAACAACGTATCCGGGATATGGAATTATTTAAAAGTGAACTCCAGGATAACCCTAATATTTTAGGTTTATCGCTGGCATCTGGCGCAACTGGTGTTGCAGGTTCGCAAAGTCAAATTCATGTAGCGGATTCATCAGAAACAGCTCTAATGGTTCGTTTTGGTTTCGTTGATGATAACTATTTTGAGATGATGGAAATTCCTTTAGCAAAAGGCCGATATTTTAGCAATGAATATTCCACCGATAAACTTCATACGGTTATTTTGAATGAGATTGCTGTTAAAAAGCTTGGCTGGGATGATCCAATTGGTAAAGAATTTAAGCCTATGTATGGAGACAGTGCAGATATCAATGTAAAAGTGGTAGGTGTAATTAAAGATTATAATTACTATTCTTTATTAAACCCAATAGAGCCTGCAGCTTATTTTTATGTTCCTGATCGTTTCTATTTATTAATGATAAAAATAAACCCAAATGAGTTAGAATCAACCATACTAACACTTGAAAATAAATGGAATGAATTATTCCCAAAATCTCCATTTGATGGATATTTTATGGATGACCTTTTTCAGTATCGATATAAGAATCAAATTAATTCGATGAAAGTGTTTAGTATTTTTGCAGTAATTTGTATTTTAATTTCTTGCCTCGGTTTGTATGGTCTGGTTGCTTTTATTGTAACCCAAAGAACCAAAGAGGTAGCCATTCGTAAAGCAATTGGCAGCTCTTCATTGGGCATCGTAAAACTCATCAATAAAGATTTTATTAAATTAATTTTAATATCCAGTGTAATTGCTTTACCGATATCTTATTATTACATGAGAACCTGGTTAAGTAATTTTGTGTATCGGATTGATTTAAGCTGGTATTATTTTGCAATTGCAATTGCCGGAGCATTATTCATTGCAATAATTACGAATATTTTTCATACAATGAGAGCTGCTTTGAAAAATCCTGCAGATTCATTACGATATGAATAATATAAAAAAAGGGTCATGTTTAAGCTTGACCCTTTTTTGTTATCTATTTCAAATACTTAATTTGTATTAAAATCATCAATAACACCCCCGGTTAATCTTAATAAGGTATGATAACTTTGAATAAGATTATACATGGCACTTTGATAATTTATTGAAATATTCGAATACATTTGCTGGATATCTCTATAATTAAACGAGTTTATTGATCCTGTTTCAAATTTCTGTTTTGATAGTTCCAGATTTAATTCAGCTGCTTTTAAATTTTCTTCGGCAAGTACTAACAATTCCTGTCTGACTTTATACAGTTCCAACTCCTGAGCTAATTGATTTTTCAATTGTTGCTGCATATCTGTAGTTTCAATTTCCGAAATTTCCTTGTTAATTTTTGCTATTTGTAAAGCTCTTCTTCTTGAACCCCCTTCGTAAATGGAATAGGAAACACTTAAACTCAAACCAGTATTAAATCCTGATGATGAATTATCCATATTATTTAAAGTCTCGTAATCTGTTTCGCTGTTTGTGTAGCCTCCTGATGCACCAGCTGCTATTGTTGGGTAATAAGCACTTTTGGCAGATTTAACATCCAGTTTTGCCATTTCCAGATTGATGTATTGATTTTTTAATGTATTGTTATTTTCCAGCATTTTTATCTCGAGAACTTTTAATTCAAAATCTTTTGCAGCAACATCAAATGATGAAGTATAATTATATTCAGTTTCTAATGGTTCAGCCATTAAATTATTCAATTGTCTTTTTGAATTATTATAGGATGATTTTGCTGAGAGATAATTTGATTTATCTTCCAGATATGAATTCTGAGCTTGCAAGAGATCATATTTAACTGATGTTCCCAGTTGTTTCCTTTGTTTCTCTTGCTCGTATCTATCTTCGGATAATATCATATTCTTCTCGGTAATTTTCATATTGTTTTCCGAAAGTAATACGTTATAGTAAGCCAGAATAACATCAACAATGGTATTTTCAACAGTTATTGTAATGTTTCCTTCCGACATTTTTTCAAGTTTTTCAAGGTTTTGTTTTGTAATTCTTGCCCCAAAACCACGGAATAATACCCAGTTTAAATCAACAGAACCACTTAATGCAGTATTGTTATAATCATCATTTTCATTCATGTTCCATGATTCACTGCCAATTCCTGTAAAACTTACAGTTGGCAATGCTCCTGTATTGCCCCAGGAGTTATTTAATTCATTTATTTCGTGAGATTTCTTTACGGTTATAATTCCGTAATTATTTTCTAATGCTTTATTTACTGCATCTTTAATACTTAGCCGATTCAAATTTTGGCTAAATAGAGGGATGCTTGCAATAAAAAGTACTATACTCATGATTATTTTTGTTTTCATATTTCCTAAGCGATTAGCTATTAGCTCATTGCCTTTAGCATTATTTTATTTAACTTTTAACTTTTAACTTGATACCTAAAACTCTTTCTCCATAGCCTCATTCAGTTTCACATCAATCTGATGATTAATATAAGCTACTTCAACAGATTCAGGTGTTATTATTTCTGAACTAAATAAACCTTTATACCATACTTTAAAGTTGTTTACAATTACAATGAGTAATGGTAGAATTAGCAAGATAAAAATTGTTCCGAACAAAATTCCATAAGCTAATGCAATAGCCATTGGGACAATGAATCTTGCGTCGGGGCTATTCTCCAAGATGAGTGGCATTAATCCGGCAACGGTTGTAACTGTGGTTAATATTATTGCTCTAAATCTGGTTTTTCCTGCATCAATAACAGCATTCATTACTGTCATTCCCTTTACCAAATTCTGATTATATTTCGACATAAATACAATGGCATCATTGATAATTGTTCCTGATAATGCGATAAAACCCCATAAACTCATCATCGAAATCATTTGCCCATGTATACCGTGTCCCCAAATAGCTCCTAAAAATCCTAACGGAATCATAGCTAAAATCATTAATCCTTGTGAGAATGATTTGAAATAAATCATGATTATTAAAACTATGATTAGAAATGCAATTCCAAAGTATTTAGTGATACTTGCCAATTGTTCAGTAGTATCTTTTTGCTGTCCTTGTTGCATGTAAGTAACATCAGGGTGATTTTCCATAATTACAGGTAAAACTTCAGTTTCGATGTATTCCAAAATTGGTGGAACAGCCTCATTCTGATCTTTTAAATAGGCATCAACACGGATTTCAGTTCTTCCATTATATCTGTTGATTTTACTTACACTACGTTGTGTTGATAAATCCGCAACACGTGATAGAGGAAACTGGCCTTGCTGGGTCGTTATCATCATATTCTCAAGTTGGCCTAGGTTTTCTCTATTATCTTTCGGATAACGCACATAAATCCAAATCTCATTTTTCCCTTCTTGCATTCGTTGGGCAAGCGCACCATAATAACCATTTCGGATTTGTTGCATCAGAGAGTTTTGTGTCAAGCCTAAAACATATGCTTCTGGTTTAAGGGTGATTTGAATTTCCTGACTTCCTATTTGACTGTTATCCGTTATATTAAAAAGTGAAGGAATTTTTTCAAGTGCTTCTTCAAATTCATCTTTTGCCTGCTCAAGTTCATCGTTATCATAGCCAAATAAACTTATTGAAACCGGTGCACCAAAACGATTTGATGCGCCAACAGCATATTTATATGCTTCAGGAATTTTTCCGGTTTTCTCAGAAACGGCTTTTTTTATGGTTTGATCGTTTACTTGTGTATCATCCAAAGGACCTAGAAATACCTGTATTGTTCCGGCATTTGTGCCTGACTCTGATCCATCAAAAGAACTTCCAATGTTTACCTGAGTCGCTGAAATGTAGTCGATCGAACCACCATATTCTTTCCTTAAATCCTGATTTACTTCCCAAACTTTAGTTTCAATCCAGAATAACTTATCTTTTGTATATTCTTCGTTAATCCCTGGTTTTAGAGCCAGGTCAATGGTAAACATATCAGATGGTGTAGTAGGAAAGAATGTAAAAGGAATTTTTCCACTGCCAACTAATCCAACCGTTAAAATAAATAACGATGTAACAATGGCAATGCTTAATCCTTTATGTATTAAAATTCTTTTTACCAAAGGAATATAGAGCCTGTCGCGCACATACATCAGCCCCTGATCAACTTTATTTCTTATTTTGCCATAAACAGATCTTTTATTGGTAGGTTTTAGAACTTTTGGATTTGCTAAATGACCAGGTAATACAAAAATACCTTCTGCTAAGGAGAAAACTAAACAGGCTATAACAACAAAAGCCATTTCATACATCATCGCAAGATGTCCTTCAATAAAAAAGAGGGGAGTAAATGCAACAATAGTTGTTGTAACCGAAACAAAAACGGCAGGTAAGACTTCAAGAGACCCATCAATTGCTGCACGACGGGGTGTTTTCCCCATTTCAAAATGCGTAAAGATATTTTCTCCAATAACAACGCCGTCATCTACCAATATCCCAATGATAAGGATCATACCAAAAAGTGAAATAATATTTATGGTAACACCACTCAGTGCAGCAACAATAAACATCCCTAGGAATGAAGCTGGAATTCCCCAGGCAACCCATAAGGAAAGTCTGAAGTTTAATAAAAGTGAAAGTACTAATATTACCATAAGAACTCCCATTAAGCCATTTTGAATTAGAATTGATAACTGACCATCAATTATTTCAAGAAAATCCATTAAAACAACAATCTCAGTGTCTTTATGTGTTTTGTTATAATCTTTTACATATGCATTTACGTATTCAGAAATCTCGGCTAAATCTTCATTCATTAATTTCTGAACCATGAATGTTACACTTGGCTTTTCTTTTACATAACTGCCATTTGGAGTTTCTTCGAATTGTAATTTTACATTGGCAATATCTCCGATTTTAATTGTCCGGCCATCAGAGTTTGTTTTTACTACAATTTCTTTTAACTCGTTTGGGTCAACCGTTCGTTGGCGACTAATAACTTTAATTTCTTCACGTGGATTTTTTATGGTACCACCATGAATGTCCAAATTGTTGGCTGCTATGGCATTTTTAATTTCGTCGAATGAAATCTGATATCTTCTTAACTGGGTTTCATCAATTTCTACAACAAGCTCCATTTTGCTTGGTAAACCCATTATGGTGATTTGTGATATGATTCCTGATGCTAAAAAATCATCTTCGACCCGATTTGCTTCTTTATTTAACTTTAAAAGATCATTATCATCTGATGATAAGGTAATGAAGACAGCCATGTCTTTGGATCTGTTTTTGGAAACAATTGGTTTCTCAGCACTTGCGGGAAAGTTTGAAACACCATCAACGGCGTTTTTAACTTCAGATAAAAGTTCATCCATATCATAATTGCTTAAACCGGTAATTGTAACCTGAGCAAAATTTTCACTTGAAATGGAAGAGAATTCTTTTATTCCAGAAATCCCACGAATACTATTTTCAATTAATGTTGTAACTCCATCCTCCATCTCTTTTGGAGTAGCACCCTGGTAACTAACGGTAACAGTAATTACTTTTGACTCAACCAATGGAAAGGTTGCTTTTTTCATGGAAATAAGGGATATTGATCCTATAAGTAAAAGGATCACAATAACAATCTTTCCGTAGAATGGAAATTTTACAAAGGCAGATAATATTTTTTTCATGATATTTTTTTAAATGTGTAGAAAATGAAGCTTAGATTCTTGTTATTACCTGTGTACCTTCAGATGCATCTGCAAGAGATTCCATAACTATTGTTTCGTCATCGTTTATTCCTGAGATAATCAAATAATCATCCATTGTTCTTTCTATTTTTACTGATTTTAATTTCAGTATTTCGTTTTCAATGATATATACCTGATTGTTATCCAGTAAAGCTTCACGTGGGATCTTTATTCCTGACACTTTTTTAGAAATAGTAAATTCAACATCAATAAATTCACCAGCCAACAAAGAGTTCTTCCCTTTTGGATAATAATTGATATAAACATTAACTGATTGAGTCGATGCATCAACAAAATCAGCAATTCTTGATACTTTACCAATCTCAGATGATTTATTTCCAATGAGAGTTACATTATCTCCCGGATTAATCCATTTGGCGTCCTCGGGTAATACAGGAACAAGTATTTCTAACTTGTCTGTGCGCATAATGGAGGCTAATTCAGTACCCATATTTGCAATGGATCCAATTTCGCGAGAAACGGTTTTAAAGCTACCGTCGAAAGGTGCATAGATTGTGTATTTTTTTAAATTAATTTCTTGCTGGCGTAATGCATAATATTCAGTTAAGACTCCTTTTGAAGCTAAAAATATTTGCTCTTGTTCGGTGTTTGATTTTGGTAACTCTGGCAAATTTTTTTCAATATGAATTGAATTGAAAAATTCTTTCCATTTATTGTATTCATCTGGAAAATCAACGTTCAAATCAGGAAGTATTGCGGACAATGTGCGCAAGAAACTGCTTCTTCCAGACATTAAAGATGTTTTAACATCTTCATTATAGATTTGAATAATCAGATCATTTTTTTTGAAACTCTCACCAGCCTTAAAAGGAATATCTCCCTGCAATATTTTTCCACTTACTTCAGCAGAAAGAGATATGTTTTCATAAGATGATACACGTCCTCTGTATTTTAAATTAGTCTCGTATTTTGAATTCTCAACAGTTATAGCTTTTACATTCAATAACTTTGTAGATTGATCATTTGTTTCAGTGACAGGTTTGCTCATAATGAGCTTGGCAGCAATAATAACAGAAATTAAAATAACTGCTATGGTGATAATGCTATAAACTCTCGTTTTCATATTAATACTATTTTGATGATTAAAAATTATTGTTTTCAGGAGCAATAATATGAAGTGTTGATTCTTCCTGAAAATTTATTGAACCAAGTAATCCGGATGATGAACCAATGCTGTTTTATGAAGAATAATGGTTTAATTTGACGATAATTAGATAAAATTGTACTTTCGTGAATGAACTTGTGTAGTTCGTTCAAAAACTTTGGTGTTGATTGAAATCAAAGCCTAATTTTGGAGAAAATATTTTTATTATGACTAAGAATTATACAACTACATTACTTAAGTCTATTATTGGAATCTCCTTTACAATTATATTCTTTGTTACGGGGAGTCATTTTTTCCCTTTCCATATAGCATTAATAGGTGCAATAGTTTCTGCTTCGGTTTTTTTAGGAGTTTTATTAATAAATGAATATTGGTTGTTCCCAAAATATTATGTGAATAACCGAAAAAAATTTGTTCTCTATAATTTATTATTTGCAATTATACTAACCTCTTTACATGTAAGTTTTGAAATGTATCTTACTCCCAACGAGTATATGAAAAAAGTAGTTGAACTTCCAATTTTCTTTCCAATAATAAGGTCGTTTTCAATGGTGATATTAGGTAATTTTATTAGCATAACAATCTTATTGTCAACTGAATTGAAGAGAAAGGCGGAAGCTGAAAAAATATTAAAGGAAGAAAAATTAGGAACTGAGATTAAGTTATTAAAAGCCCAAATAAATCCACATTTTATTTTTAATGCTCTAAACAATATTTACTCACTTTCATATACGAAATCGGAAATGGCTCCTGAAAGTATTCTAAAGCTTTCAGAAATGCTTCGTTACGTTTTTTACGATTGTAGTAATGATCACGTAAAGTTAAGTGCAGAGATTGAATACATATCCAACTTTATTGCATTTCAACAAATGAAGTCGGAGCATGAGCAAGTTATTCAATTCAATTACTCGAGTGTAAAAAAAGATATTAATATAGCACCAATGCTTTTTATTTCTTTTATTGAAAATGCATTCAAATACAGTAAAATTGAGGAATATATAGATGCTTATGTTAAAATAGAATTAAGTTCGGATAATAAATATTTAACTTTTAATATAAAAAACACAATACCATATCAAGGTAAGGCGCTAGAAGGTAATGGGTTAGGCATTAATAATGTTTGTCAGCGATTAGATCTTTTGTATCCTAACAAGTATGATCTGGATATTAAGGAAAATGAAACAACTTATTCGGTGAATCTAAAAATTGAAATGGTATGAAAATCAGATGTGTTGTAATTGACGATGAAGCATTAGCACGCAAATACTTAAAAGAATATATTTCTAAAGTACCATTTTTGGAGTTTGTTGGAGATTTCAATTCCCCTTTAAAAGCTTATGATTTACTTGAAAGGGGAATGATTGATTTGATGTTTCTCGATATTCAAATGCCTGAAATAACTGGGCTCGACTTTTTACGAAGTGTAAACCATAAACCTTTTGTAATATTAACAACAGCTTTTAAAGAATATGCTTTAGAAGGGTATGAATTGGATATATCGGATTATTTGCTTAAACCATTTTCTTTTGATCGATTCTTAAAAGCTGTAAATAAAGTAAATTCGACTATTTTAAGTAAGAAGAAAAAGGAAGAACCCACGTCATCGTATAATCAAACAGATTTTCATGATGATTATATTATTATTCGGGCGGATCGTAAATATTATAAGATTAATTACGATGATTTAATTTTTATTGAAGGACAAAAAGCGTATGTTACTTTCCATTCCGAAGGGAAAAAGAAAATTACTGCTTTGGCTTCATTAAGAGAGTTAGAAGAAAAATTACCCGAGAAAAAATTTATACGTATTCACAAATCTTATATTGTATCAGTTAAAAAAATTGATGCATTGGAAGGTAATATGATTGAAATAGCAGGAGAGAAGCTTCCTGTAGGAAAAAGTTTTAAAATGAAAGTATCAGAACTCTTTGGTTTGGATGAATAACAAAAATGTAATGTATATACCTTCTTTAATTAGATTCTTTTGGCTAAATTCTAATTCAAAAATGATTCTCATAAGATTTTAAAATAGAAATAACGGGTAATTTAAGATTCATTATTCTAACAATGCATTATTACAATCTTCCGAATGCAAGAAAATTAAAAGAATATCCGTTAAATCATGTATGAGTTAGAAAAGGGCTGCCCTGTTCTATTTGGTAGTTACTTACAATATTACACTAAATAAATTTGTAATAGTGTAAACTTCTTCTTAGATATGCATCATATTTAAATGTTAAAGATATGATCAATACAAATTTCAAATCAATAATCGGTCTTTTAAAATCTTTTCCAAACGAACAATCATGTATCAATCATTTAGAAGAATTAAGATGGAACGGTAAAGTTGTTTCTTCTTTTGATTCCGAATCAATTGTTTATTCTTGTGCAGGAAATAAATATAAATGCAAGAATACAGGAAAATATTTTAATGTTAAGACAAACACCTTATTTGATAATACAAAAATTAAGCTACAAAATTGGTTTTTAGCTATTTATATTGTAACTTCACATAAGAAAGGTATTAGTTCTTTGCAATTAGCAAAAGATATTGATGTAACTCAAAAGACTGCTTGGTTTATGATACAAAGAATTAGAAATTGTTTTGGTGATAGTTCAGAAATGTTAAGCGGTAAAGTTGAAGTTGATGAAACTTATGTTGGTGGTGATATAAATAAAATGAATACAGCAAAGAAAAAAGAAATGAACCAAAAAGGATTTAAAAGCGGTTACCAACATAAAACACCAGTATTAGGAATGATTGAAAGAAAAGGAAATATCAAAACTATGAAAATAAATAAATCTTATGGTAAAAAAATAAAGCCTATTCTGTATAATAATATTCACAAAGATACTGCTGTAATAACTGACGGTTTTGGAGCTTATAAAGATATTGATAAGGTATTTAAAGGCCATGTGAAAATTGAGCATGCTAAAGGTATTTATGCTTTAAATAGTTTTCATACTAACACTATTGGGGGATTTTGGAGTTTATTTAAACGTGGCATGATTGGTATTTATTATTTTACAAGTAAAAAACATTTGCAAATGTATATTGATGAATTTACCTTTAGATATAATTCAAGAGATATATGTACATCAAGAAGATTTAATTTGATGCTTAATAATATAGAACATCGTTTAACTTACAATAACTTGATCAATGGCTAAAGAAAAATTACCTAAAAAACAAGACATAAACAAAATAGCAATTTTTGAAGGCGAAGAGATACGTAAAGTATTTTTTGATGATGATTGGTATTTTGTAATAGAAGATGTTGTTAAGACATTAACTGATTCTATAGATCCTAAAGGATATATTAAAGACATGCGCAGAAGGGATGAAGAAATATCTAAAGGGTGGGGGCAAATTGCCACCCCCCTTCCTCTTAATACAAATGGGGGCAAGCAGAGTGTTAACTGTGCTAATACGGAGGGTATTTTAAGAATTATACAATCTATTCCATCCAAGAAAGCAGAGCCGTTTAAAAGATGGTTGGCAAGAGTTGGTAAGGAGAGATTAGATGAAATAGAACAGCCATCAAAAGCCATTGAAAGAGCTAAAGGATATTATTTAGCTAAAGGGTATTCTCCTCAATGGGTTGAAACAAGAACTGCAAGCGTAGAAACAAGACATAAGTTTACAGACACTTTAAAAGATCATGGAATAACAAAAGGTTACGAATACGCGGTATTGACTAATGAAATGTATAAATCATGGTCCGACTTCACAGCAAAGGACTATAAAGCTTTTAAAGGTATCAGTACAAGTGATAGCCTAAGAGATAATATGACGCCCCTTGAATTAGCTACAACAATTTTTAATGAAGCTACTATAACAGAAATAATAGAAAAAACAAATGTAGAGGGTTTTGTAGAAACAAGAAAGGTGGTTCATATTGCAGGCAGTATAACTAAAGAGGCTATTGCTAAAATTGAAAAACAAACTGGTAAAAAAGTTGTAACTCACGATAATGCAAAAGAATTAGATAGCCCAGAAATAAGAAAAGAATTAGCACAGAATTCATTACCTGAAAACAAAAAACTATCAAAGTTTAATGAAAGCCTTAAAAAAGCATTAGATTATAATCCTAAAAAAGATAAATAAAATTATGTTTTATAGCATATATTATATATATTTAATGCATTAATTTTGATTCACTAATTGTGAAAGAAAATGAGTTCCTCAAAAACAACTCATGAAATAGTATAATCCCGGTCCCACAACCGGGATTTTGCCGTCTGTGGGGATGGCGTACGGTCAGGTGAGTCTACCGATATAAAGACTCCGGAAAGGAGGAATTCAATTTTGAACGCAATTAGTGAACAAAAAGAACATGATGGTTACGAGTTGATATTTTGTCGATTCATTCGTAGAAATGGAAAGATAATATATCCTACTAAATCCAAGTTCTTTAGATTTTGGGTAAAGAAAAAGTAACTATTTAGTTCTTTTTTGGAGAGTGGTGGGCTCTCCTTTTTGATTATTAAACATCTATATGTTAAAATTGTTTAAATCCTTTCTTAATCTTTAATTGACTTTATCCATATTATATCATAACTTTATTTATTAACCCTTAAAAATAAAGATCATGTCAGATGCAAATACTTTTAAAGTAGGAGACGTAGTAATTCTAAAATCAGGTAGTCCTAAAATGACCGTTTACGTTATAGATAAAAATGCAGACTTTATCTATTGTACATGGCATTCTTCTAATGAAGATATATTTAAGGAACGTAAATTTCACAGTGAATGTTTAAAAGCTATCTAAATAGAGCTTTTTACAATAAAGTTATGTAGTTCATTTGCATTCTTAATTAGTTCATCGACTGATTTTGAATATTCTTTTGCTATTCTCAAACATTCAAACTTAATTTCAAGAATTTCTTTTTCTGTCATTTTTGTTTTCCTCCTTTATTTAGTGTAAACTGATATATAGTCGCCTTCTATTTACTAGTCGAATTGGAAATTTGACAAACCAATAAGTTCATCAAATTTTCTTAAAAGATATTTGTTTATCAGTGAATTATGATTAACTTGTATTAAACTTGAGTGAGGCATATAAAATTATTTGATTAAACTATATCGTATTATAATTGTTAGATAAGCAGTTGATTTATCATAACCAATTAAATGAAAGATTTATATATAGACAATACCCCTTCGACACCTGAAATCAATTTTAAAAGTTCAGGACATTTGAGTATTAAGGGAAAATCATTACCTGAAGATCCAAAAAAGTTCTATGGACCAATATTTAAATGGGCAGATAATATTTGTGCTAAAGAGGTTGAACTTGATATTAAACTTGAATATGTGAATACATCATCATCAAAAAGAATTATTGAGTTTATAAAGAGTTTGGATAATAACAGAAAAATTAAAAAGATTAACTTAAACTGGTTTTACGAAGCTGATGATCCGGATATGCTGGAGTTTGGAGAGATGATTCAACACAGCTTGAGACGAACTAAATCCTCTTACATTGAATATGAAGATTCGACCGAATAAATCTATAACTGCAATTAACGGAGGGTTCCAAAAACATTGGAACCTTTTTTTATGCCTTAACTTTTCTGTTAATTGAAACTGCAAAAACCATAGCAACAACTCTATAGAGTAAATGCCCAAATTTAGTATAGGGAAGATAAATGATGATAAACCAAACACATATCAGGTGAAAAAAGTATAAATGATATGCTATTCCCCAGTTTAAAAACCGTGCTGCTTCAACAATTACTCCGGAAATGGTTAATAATAACATAGAAATTAAAAAAAGCCAGTCGGTATAAGTACTATTTCCAAAATTCTTTTTATCAAAGATTCTGTTTGCGATCATAATTCCTAATCCGGTAAAAAGCATCGCTCCCGCAACATTTCCTGCAATTTTAACAGGATGTGCCAATCCGAGAGGATAATTATGTGTAAGTGCAGCATATATTGCAAAAGCGGTAACTACCAGCAACATAATAAATCCATAAAATACGAGTAGATGTGCAATTTTTCTTGTTTTTTGAGCTGTACAAGTGCTAAAATTAGAATGTAGTGTAATCTCCTTTAAAATCATAAAAAGATTCTGAATAAAATTTCCTTTTGATTCAAATTCTTCATTTTGCCGTTTCATATCATTCCAGAAATTTCGCAAGCCTACAATTCCTAATCCAATACTTAAAATCCATAAAAAAGTAAATGAGCTATTTAACCATGCATGTGGGAAAAATTTGGAATAATTCACAGGTCCTTCCGGAATTTGTAAAGTACCAGCTGTAAATAAAATGGCAGAAATAATCACCGTAGGAATTAGAATTGCTACCGGCAACCATTTTGGATTATTCAGGATTTTACCCAAAAATTTAGGTTTTGCATAATGCTGATAAGTAATTTCACGAACCGCAGCAATCACATCCGAAGGATTTACTCCGCGTGGACAATAACTTGTGCAGTCACCACACTGGTGACATAACCAAATATCAGGATTCCCAATTAACTTATCTTTCATTCCCCAACCAGCCCAAATCATTTCTTTACGTGGGAATGGCCTGTCTTCAGGTGCCAGTGAACAAACAACAGAACAGGTTCCACATTGCATGCATTCGTTCAACGATGACTTACTAACTTGTTTAAGTTGCTTTTTGAATTTTATATCGGGGCTAATATTTATCATAATTTTGGTTTCTAGTTTCTGGTTTCTGGTTATTTGTTCTTATGCAATAACTCGGAACTTTAAACTTTAAACTTTGAACTAAGTTTACATGTCCTTAAAAGGATTTGGTCCAATCAATTGAATCTCTTCCACATAATCGTTAATAATTTGCGGAATTTTATCATAATCCGTTATTTCAACAAATTCGGTTCTCATCCTTTCAGGTTCGAGCATCATCGTTTCTAAAGTTTCCTGAATGTTCTCTCCACGGGTTTCGGTTAATTCGCTTCCATGAATAAAATGACACTGATAATCGTCGCCTGGCTTACATCCAATTTGTAAAATGCCATCAAATCCCTGAGAAAGAGCATCTGATATCCAAACTTTATTAACTGACCCAATACAACGCACAGGAATTACCCGGACATAAGGACTGTACTTCAACCCTTTTTGTCCGGCCATATCCATTGCAGGATATGCATCGTTTTCGCAAACAAAAACAAGTATTCTTGGTTTTTCTTCAAATTCATCGGGTACGTGTACCGATTTAATCATTGCAGAAATACTGTTGATTGAATAATCAGCAAAGCTAATGACACGCTCAGGACAAGAACCTACACATATTCCGCAACGGCGACAACGAGTTGGATTTTGAATTGGTGTACCTTTTTCATTCTCATCATAGGCTCCGAACGGGCATTCTTCGGTACAACGTTTGCAATCGGTGCATCGATCCATATATAACTCAGGGTATGATTTATCGCCTGATCGGGGATGAACGGCTTCGCCACGTTTCGTTGCTTCAATGGTTTGAATGGCTTTGAGCATAGCTCCGGTCGCATCCGATTTACTTGCGGCTATATCCATTGGCGCACGCAGGCTTCCTGCTGCATAAATTCCAGTTCGTCTTGTTTCGTAAGGGAAACAGATAAAATGCGAATCAGAGAAATTGTATTTCAATTCGGGTAATCCTTTTCCTAATCGATAATTCAAGTTTAGATCCAGCGTACTGTTTGGCACCATTCCTGTTGCTAAAATAATCATATCAACTGAAAGGGAAATGTCCTCACCAATCAATGTATCTTTTACCTGAACTTTTAGATTACCTGATTTCTCGGTAATCTCTTCAATTTCTCCTTTGGTAAAAAATATCTGATCATCTTTTTGTACTTCTTTATAAAACTCTTCGTAAAGCCCTAATGTTCTGATGTCTTTGTAAACAATAAATACATTCGATTCAGGGCTTAATTCTCTAATGTAGGTTGCTTGTTTTAAGCTTGTTCCACAACAAAAGCCTGAACAGTAGGGTAGGTGATCTTTATCGCGTGATCCGGCACACTGAATAAATAATATATTTTTTGGTAAATCTCTACTTGGATTATTTTTTACATATTCTTCAAACTCAACATTGGTTAAGACATTTGGTTTTCCATAACCTAAGTGTGCCAATTTATTGGCATCGTAAGGTTGCCAGCCTGTTGCAGTTACAATGGAACCTACGATAATAGTTTCTGCTTTGCCATTTAAAAGTGTAATATGAAATTGTCCGGGTTGACCCGAAATATTTTGAATGCTTGTTGATGTATGGATTTTGATATTTTCAAATTGTTCCAGCTCTTTGATTTTATCTTCAATTTCAGGATCAATTGATTTATTATAAGGAGCAACATATGGAATTTGTTTATGTAATTTGTTTAACCAACCACCCAGTCTTTCTTCTTTTTCAATAATATGGACATTGTATCCTGCTTTTGCTGCTTCGATAGCCGCTGTTATTCCGGTTATTCCACCACCAACAACTAAAATATCTGAACTTATATTTTCGGCAATAAATGGGGTTGGGATATTGATATTGTTGACTTTTGTAATGGACATGCGAAGATAATCCTCTGCAGCCATTTGTGTATCTTCTTCGCCAGGTTCCATGCACCATGCAATCTGTTCACGTAGGTTAGTTCTTTCGAGTAGGATATTTTCAGGGAAATCAAAGACTTCTGTTTTTGCTCTTGGTGAGCAAGCTGCTATAATAAGCTTTTCAATACTTTCGTTTTTGATATCATTGTTTATGGTATCAAATCCCTCAACAGAGCAGAGTGATTTATGCGATTTGCAAACTGTTACATTTTGTGCCGAAGACGCTAACTGACAAAGTTTATCAAAATCTAATGCTTTACCAATTTCACATCCTGAACATATATATATGCCTATATTTTTACTCATTTTCATCTTTTTTAGCCACTAAACCACGAAAACACAAAATTTCACAAAACAAAACGCTTAATTCCATGTCCAATATTTGTAACATTAAAATTAATTAAAAATCCAAGTCGTTTATCTGTTAATTTTAGATGACTAAGGATTTGTGCTTCCCAAACCGGGTTTACTATTTCTAAGGCTTTTAATTCACATATAATTTTGTCTTCTACAAGAACATCAAGTCTTAATCCTTCTTCAAATGTTAATCCATCATAAACAATAGGGATATCTAATTGCCTTTTATGTTGTAATCCACGCTTTGTTAATTCATGACAAAAACAAATTTCATATACTTTTTCAAGTAATCCTGGCCCTAAATCTTTATGTACAGTATATGCAGCATCAACAATTTTCTTTCCTATTATTTCGAGTTCTTTAGGTACAAGTTTAAAGAACTTTTGGTGTGATTTGGTGTCTTGGTGTTTTTGTGGCATTAACTTCATGATTTAATAAAATTATTGAATCGCTTTGAGTGCTGCTGCCGTAGCATCTTTAACCGATGATGAAACATCCATTGGTTTTCGACTACATGCCACCGGAATAATTCCTTCGGTTTGGATGTCCAACATAAATTGATTTTTATCCTTTTCCAGATTCAGATTTAAATTTGAAGGAACAATGCCTGTTGCCAACACAACCATATCAGCTTCGTATTTTATTTTCTTGCCTGATAAAATATCTTCAGCCTCTAAAATCAGATTGTTATTTTCAGTTTCAGTAATCTTTCCAACTTTCCCTTTAATCAATTCAATATTTTTATTATTCTGAACTTTAACCAGAAAATCTTCATTTCGACCTGCTACGCGTAAATCGATATAGAAAATTTTAATTTCAGATTTAGGATAAAGCTCCTGAATGGTTAATGCATGTTTTAAGGATGCAGAACAACAAACCGCTGAACAGTAGGGTAGGTGATTCTCATCGCGAGAACCGGCACATTGTACAAAAGCAATCTTTTTAGGTTCGTTTTTATCAGATAATCGAAGCAATTTATTTTCTCCAATACCATTCGATGCAATAAATCGCTCAAATTCAACATTGGTAATAATATTTTTTGAAGTTGAATAATTTAGGTTGTCGATTTTCGAAGCATCGTAGTTTTTCCAACCAGTTGCAATAACTACTGAACTTACTTCAATCTCTCTGATTTCTTCTTTTGCATTTAAATCAATAGCATCGTAATTACATACTTCGACGCATTTGTTGCATGATTCCTTTTTGCAATATTCATCATCAATAAAATATTTGTAGGGGAAAGCCATTTCGTGAGGAAGATATGCAGCTTTATTTTTTGTAAATCCGTAGTTGAAATCATTGGGACGTTCTTCGGGACAAACTTCTGCACATTTTCCGCAGGCAGTACAATTATTTTTGATGTAAAGTGGTTCTGTTTTTAATTTTGCTTTGAAGTTTCCTTTTTCACCTGCAATCTCAACAACTTCAGTAGAAGTAAAATAGTTGATCCCTGGATTTTGTTTTATTCTTCGAAAATTTATCTCCAATCCACATGTAGGCGGACAAAGTTTTGGAAAGTAATTATTGAATTTAACCACATTACCACCTAAATAAGGTTCTTTTTCAATTAAAATAACTTCTTTCCCTACTTCGGCAATTTCAACTGCGGTGGTTATACCACTTATTCCACCACCGATTACCAGAACTGGTTTTTGAGTTTTGTTCATTTAAATTATGTTTCTAGTTACTAGTTACTAGTTACTTGTTTAACCAGCTACAAGCAACTAGTAACCAGCAACAAAATATATTTTATGTAAGTTCTTTAATATCACGTTTAATCATTTCCCATTCACCAGTTTCCGGATTCCATTTACAGTTTGCAAATGCTTTCCAGTCGTCTTTCATGGTAGGATAATCGGTTCTGAAATAATATCCGGGCCAGCGAGTTTCTTCTCTAAATAACATCGTTCTGATATGCGATTCGGCTTGCCACATTCGATGAACATTCTCCCAACATCGCATTAATTCGTTCAAATCTTTGGCGGCCAATTTCTCAGAATCTTCTTTCATGAATTCAAGGAATTCCAATCCTTTTTCCAGTAAAGCTTTCGATGTTTTAAAACCAACAGAAGCTCCGCCGGCATATTCATCCATAATTTTTTGTAAACGGAACATGAACATTTTTGGCTTGATGAAATTTGGATTTACATCTTCATCATTAGCATAATCTTTATGTTCTTCAAATGTTGCTAATGGTTGTAAAATTCTTGCTTTTAATTCATTGATCTTTTCTTCATCGATGTTTACAGAACCAGGATTATCAATAATAAATGCCAAAGCTGCTTTAGCTGCAATACGACCTTCGGTAAATGATCCTGATGAGAATTTATGTGATGAAGCACCCGATGCATCACCAGCAGCAAATAAACCCTTAACGGTGGTCATATTATCATAACCCCAGTGGTAATCATCAGATGGAGATAAATCTTTTGGTCCACTAACCCACGCCCCTGATGCACCTGAATGTGAACTAATAAAATAGGGTTCGCAAGCAGAAATCTCTGAAGGAGATTCTTCTGGTGAGATATTATGCGAAGCCCAATTTAATGCCTGACTAATGGTCATATCTAAGAAGTCTTCCCATGCTTCTGATTCCAACTCTTTCATTTTGCGTTTTGCTTCTTTTTCGTCAACGATATCTGCCATTAATTTTTGAATAGCTTCATCCGTGCGCATATAAATTGGTCCATTTCCTTCTTCAAGTTCTTGTAACATTAAGTAGTTTCGAAGGTTAGCAGGGGTAGGTTGTGAGATCCCGTATGGAGCCCATTTTTCAAGTTCTGCTTTACGGGTTTCCATATAATCTTCGCCTTTGGCATTGGTAGCTTTCGATTTGAAAAGCAGGAACCATGCACCAACAG